>JALYQE010000334.1 GCA_030855965.1 Verrucomicrobiota bacterium
CGCAGGCGATACATGTCGAGTTTCGTCAGGGTCACTTCCGGCCGCATGAGGACGATGAGTTCATTGCGTTCCTTCGTCTTGTTGGTGGTGCTGAAGAGCGCCCCGATGACCGGAAGGCGATTGAGAATCGGGAAGCCGCTCCGGGCACGGTCGTTCCGATCCATGATCAGGCCGCCCAAAACCACGGTCGACCGGTTAGGCGCGGCGACGGTCGTCTTGATGTAGCGAGTCGAGATCGTCGGAATATTGTTGTTATCGATTCTTGTCGTACCCGCCACGCTGTCGACCTTCTGCAAAATATCGAGCGACACTTCCTTTTCTGAGTTGATCAGTGGGACCACCTCCAACTGCAACGCGACCTTCTTGAACTCGATATTCGTCTGCTGAGAAAGCCCCCCGAGAATGGTGCTCGTCCCGGAGGAAATCGTGTTCGTCGGCACCGGGATCTCCTGGCCGGAAGCGATGATCGCTTTCTTGTTGTTACTGGTGAATACGGTTGGGCGCGAGATGGTGCGGAATCGGCCGGTCGACTCCAGCGCCCTCACGATCGCCGCCAGCGTGTTCCCGGCCGCAACGTAGGCGGTCGCGCCGCTCGTCGCCGTCAAGGCGTCGCTAAACGCAGGGAAGGTGATCAGGCTCGCCGGGTCGATAATCGACGCGCCGGTATTCCGGAGGCCGCCACCGACCCCGACATCGGGGCTTTGCGCAATGTTGTTCTTCTTGAACTGCAAAAGATAATCGATCCCGAACTCTTCGTCATTATTCAGGCGCAGCTCACCGATGACCGTGCTGAGCGCGACCTGAGGTGCTTTCACGTCCATCTCGTCCAGGATTTTCGTGACCTTGCCCACCACTTCACGAGTCCCGAGGACGATGATGGTGTTAGCGCGGGCGTCGGCGATCAGCTTGGTGTTGCCGACCGTGACCGACTGCGGCGTAGTGTCGGTCGGCTCGGTCGAGAGCTGCTCGCTGACCTGGAGGCTGCTCTCGCCCTCGGTCCCGGTGTTGGTGTTGCTGGTGGGTAATTGATTGTTAGGCGTATTCTGGTTGCGCTGCTGGTTGCGCTGGTTTGGATTTAGCCCCTGTTGCCCCCCTTGCTGACTCTGGTCGCCCGGCTCGGTCAAGGCATTGACCAGCACTTGGAGGACATCCGCCGCCGCGATGTATTTCAGCGGACGCACGACCGGCTGCCCAAATTCCACGTTGGCATCGAACTCGGCGATGAGCTTTTCGATGAACGGAAGGTTTACCGGCCGCGTGATGATGTGAATGCGGTTGGTCCGAACATCGGCTTCGAGCTTGATCTTGCCCACGATGAGCGAATCCTCGGAGAGAACCGCCCCGCTGTCGTCCTCGGCCAGTTGCTGCTGCTGCGGATTGCCGGGCGGGATGACTCCGCGCACGCGTCGACCGGCAGGCTGGCCGGCCTGGTCGCCCTTGTCGAAAATTTCCTTGAGCATGTCGACCACCTTCTGCGCGTCGGCCCGCTCGAGCTTGATGAAGATGCTTGTCACTTCGGCCGGGGCGACGTCGATCTGTTCGACCATCGCCACCAGCTTGCGCAGCACATCGGCGCTTTGCGTGATGAGGAGACTGGAAGATTTCGGCAACGCGAGAATCGGCGCCTGGCCGCCAATGCCGGCCAGGTATTGGGAGAGGACCTGCTGCAATTCCTGGGTGTCGGCGTAGTTGAGCCGGAAAAGGTAACTCACCACCATCGCGCCCGTCGGCAGGTCAGCCGGGTCGGAAATGATCGGGACGGCGGCGGCGCGCGGATTTTTGTTCACTCCGATGACTTCGACGATGTCGCCCGTGGCCGGGACAAGAGAAAATCCGTTCAGGGCCAGGTTCATCTCGATGATGGTGATGGCTTCCTCGCGCGGGATCGGCTTGGCGATGAAGATGTTCACCTTGCCCTGGACGTTGTTGTCCATGACGAGCTTCTTGCCGGTGAGGTTTTCGTAGAGACGCAGGACGTCGAGCACGTCGCTGTTGGGGTATTGCATCGTCACCATGTCGGCCGGGCGATTATTTGTCCCGGGCCGAACGGGCGGCGCGCCGGAGCGAGGCGGGACGAACGGCGTCGGCCCGGTGACCTGGGCGAGAGCCGCCACGGTGAAAAGGAGCAACGGAAGAAGGCAGCAGAAGAAGCGGCGAAGCACGCGCTTATGTAATTGTTCGCCGGGCAGAGGTCAACATCGGGCCAACGGACAAGGCTGGACGGGCCGGGGCGGGCGCGGAAGAATCGAGGCATGAAATCGATCCGAATTTTCCTGGTCGCGGTGTCGTTAGGCATCTTCGCCTCCGCGGGCACGCGCGCCGGGGTTGGCCCGTCGGAGGCGATTCGCAGCTTGCTCGCGCAACAGGAGGCGGCCTGGAACCGGGGCGAAATCGACGGCTTCATGGCCGGCTACGCCCGTTCGCCCGAGACCACCTTCGTTTCCGGCGACGTGGTCACCCACGGCTGGAAGACGGTGCGCGATCGTTATGCCAAGAAATACGACAGCCGGGAGAAAATGGGGCGGCTGACTTTCTCTGGCCTAACGATCACGCCGCTCTGCGCGGATGCGGCGATCGTCCTCGGAAACTGGCGCCTGGAACGGAAGCAGGATCAGCCGCACGGAAAATTTACCCTCCTCCTGCGCAAGCTGCCGGAAGGCTGGCGCATCGTGATGGATCACACGTCCTGAAGAACCCAGCCGCGTGGCGGGTCCTCTGGGGAGCACGGGCTGTAGCCCGTCGCATCCGGCGAGTCTCGCCGGATGCAATGCGCGCAGCGCCCTTCCCTCCGGTCTCCTGCACGCAGTGCCGCAGAGGTTCGGTGCAGACTGCGCCGAACCACGGGCTGGCAGCCCGTGCTCCCCAGGCTAGGCGCGCAACCGCTCGAGCAGCTTCTCGTGGATCCCATCGAAGCCGCCGTTGCTGAAGATGGTGACGACGTCGTTAGGCTGAAGCAGCGGCAGGAGCCGATCGAGAATCGCCGTCGCGTCGCGTTCGTAGAAGGCCATCCGGCCCGCTCCGGCAATGGCGGCGACGACCGCCTCGGGATCGAGCCGTTCGCCTTCCGGGATCTGCTCCAGGCCGGCGATCTGCGCGATGAACACACCGTCGGCCAATTGCAGCGCCTCCCGCAATTGCTGCTGGAAAACCGCCCGCCGGGTCGTGTTTGAGCGCGGCTCAAAAATGGCCCAGAGCCGGTGCCCCGGGTAGCGATGGCGCAACGCGCCTAACGTCTCCCGAATCGCCGTCGGGTGATGCCCAAAGTCGTCGATCACGATCACGCCCCGCGCTTGACCGCGCACTTCCTGGCGGCGCGCGATCCCCTCAAAACTCGTCAGGGCGG
>JALYQE010000228.1 GCA_030855965.1 Verrucomicrobiota bacterium
GCGACGGCGAGAGCCAGGTACGACACAACCGCGCCGAACCAGCCGACGGAAAACGTCACGTGCGTGAAGAGCGCGAGTTTGCGGAATCGCGGTGTCATGTTCATGGCATGTCGATGACGATGATCGTGCGCATGAGGTTAAGCGTCGTCGCGATGGCTGGCGAGCGCGCGCGCCCTCGCGCGCTGGTTAGGGCGCCTCGCCTCAACGAACTTTGATCCCGTTTGAGCTTCGGAAGGGACGATGCGCGGTTGAAATCCCGGAGGAAAAGTTCGCGATGGCGGGGGCGCCATCGCCAGCGTGCGAGGCGCACGCGCTCCCCAGTCAATCTGCCGCATCGCCCTAATGTTTGTGCTCGTGCTCGTCTTCATCCGCGCCGCAGGCGCAGGTGTTGATCTCGCGCGAGATGACGCGGTTTCCGGCGTGGATGTGGGTGGTGCACGGCATGCAGGGATCGAAGCTCCGGATCGCGCGCAGGATATCGACGCCTTTGAAATCCTTTTCGTCGGTAAAAGTTTCGAGGAGCGGCGTGTTCAAGACGGCTTCTTCGTACGCGCCGGGGTGATCCCACGGATCGCGCGGTGAGGCGTTGATCGTGGAGGGCGTCACGATCTGGTAGTTGGAGACGTGGCCGTCCTGCAATTCGAGATGATGGGTGAGCCAGCCGCGGCCCGCGCCCCAAAAACCGACGCCGATCTGGTTTCCTTTCTTCGGAATCTCGAACGGCGTCGAGACTTCGGTCTTGCCTTGCTTGAGCAGGTTCAAACCGATCAGCCAATCGTTCATCGAAACGGTCGCGTTGAAGGCAATGCAATAGGCGCGCGCGCGATTGCGTTCGAATGCGTTCCAGACTGGCGGGATTTTCCATTCCACCTGACGCTCGGGCAGCGCGCTTTTCGGCAGCATCATTTTGAGGCTGTGACCGGTCGATTCGATGAACGGATTCGGGCGAATCTTTTGCGCGGCGGCCGTGGTCCAAAGTCGCGCGTAGCAGCCGGCTTCCGTCGTCTGCCGGTCCCAGCGCGGCGCGGTCGACCACGAGTAGCGTTCCTTCCAATTTTGCCCGCCCGGTTTCGCTTTCGTTTCCTTGTTCCAGGGATGATGCGGGCTGAGTGGATTGCCGTTTGGATCTTTCGCGAAACGCTTCCCTTCCCACGGCTCGTAGTAGGAGCGATCGATGAATTCTTCGAGCCCGGTGTTGAGCGCGGTCAGTCGCGTGGTGACGAGTTGCCCGTCCACGATCGCGCCGGGTGTGGCCCAGCGCCGGTCGCCCCATGTGTCGCAATTCGTATAGGTGGAGTCGTAGGAATCCGGATCGTCCCAGATGCCCGGATCGATCATGTGCATCGGGCGTTCGCCGACGTGTTTATAGGCCGGATTGACCTCGTAGAAGAACTCCGTGATGTCGTCCCAGATCGCGATGACCTTCTTCGAGTAGTCGAAGAACTTCTGCAGGCGCACGTAGAACTCGTTAAACGTCTGGAGCGAAATCGTGGTGCTGACACCGCCGGGCACGATCGTCTGCGGGTGCGGATATTTGCCGCCGAGCACGACGTAAGCTTCGCGGGCCACGCGGGTCATGTTGAGCGCCTCGACGTAGAGTTTGCCGGTGAGCGGATTCAAGTCCTCCATGATCGCGCCGATCGTGTCGTAGCCGTGCCAATCGCGGCCGGGCGCGCGGTAGGTTTTCGCGCGATCCCAGACTTCGGGGTTGGTCTGCTCGACGATCATGCGGGAGTAATCCGGACCCGCGAGCAGGAAAAGATGGAGCGGGTGATCGTAGTTGAACTCCATCGAGAGCAGAAGATTTCGCGCGATCACGCCGAGCGGTGGCGGGACGAGGCCGAGCGCCATCTCGATCGCGAGACAGGACGCGACGGAATGGACGCCGCCGCAGACGCCGCAGGCGCGGCTGGTGATGAAAATCGCGTCCCGCGGATCGCGTCCGAGCATGATCACTTCGTAGCCGCGGAAGAGCGTAGCCATCGAGTTGCCGGTCAGGACGCGCTTCTCTTTCAGGTCGGCGACCGCGTGGAAAGCGAGCGCGCCCGCGACGCGGGTGACAGGATCAAAATCGACATCCTTGATGTAGCCGTTCTTGGCCAGGAGCGTGTGAATCTGCGCTTCGGTGAGCGGCTTCGGGCCAGGATTCTGCGGCGCGCGACCGGTGAGGCCGAAAGCGCCGGGCGCGTCATCGCGCAACGTCATCCTTCCCTGGGCATCGATATCGATCGGTAAATTTTTAAAGCACATAGGTTTTGGTCGCGCGGTTCAGGAATTCTGGGGAGCGCACGCGCCTCGCGTGCTGGTTTCGGCGCCTCGCCGAAACGAACTTGTTTGGGATGCGGGCTCGCGGAAAAAAGGCACGCGAGGCGAGTGCGCTCCCCAGAGTTTGAATTCCGCGTCTCATTGTTCAGCGGCCAAGAATCTCTGCGGCGTCGCCGAGGCGATTATCCACCGATCGCAATTCGTCGCGGAGAACGGTGAGCCCGCCGCCGAGATTGGTCAGATAGCCGGCGAGCGGCGCGGCGTTGTCACGCACCGCTTTCAAGCCACCGACCAGTTTGGTGAGATGCCCGGCAGTGCGAGCGAGAAAATACGCGACTGGGACAAGAAAACCAGCGAGCGCGAGCACGATCGCGACCGTCAACCCGAGCGTCCACCAGACAAGAATATTGAAGATCATGGAGTGTTACCCGATGCGGCCATGTCGACTGCGATGCCGCCGATATCGTCGGCGCGCGCTTTCAAAAGTTTGGTTGCTTCCACGAGCGAACCGGCCGTGGCGAGCGTCTCCTCGAGCGCGGGGATGGCCGCGGTGTTGTTCGCAATCCCGACGCCGGCCGTGAGCGAATCGCGCGCGTAACGCTCGATCTCTATCGCGGCCTTCAACGTCCGATGGAGCAGATGCAGCGCGAGCGGCACGACCACAAACGTGATGAGGGCGAGCGTGATTCCCCAAATCCAGTAAGCCGGTGTCATGAGTTTCCTCCTCGCAATGATGTGACCGCTGCCTGCAAATCCTTTTCCACCTGACGGAGCCCGCCATCGAGCGCGCCGAGGCCGGTGTTCAAATTCGTCACCAGCGGGGCGAGCTGTCCGGTTTCGGTCTCGATCGCGCGCAGGCCGAAGCGAATCTTCGCCAGCCAGCTCGTCGGCGTCCCGCCGATCGAATAAAGGCCGCGGTTGATGCGGATAACATTCACCGCTACGACCACGAGCAGGAGCACCGCGGCGAGACAGGTCAGAGTCACGAGCAAAGTCATCATACGCTGCCTCCTGTCGTCAGTTGCCGAATCTTCGAAGACGCTTTCGCGATCTCGCTCGCGGAGCCGAGAATCTTGCCCGCGAGATCGTTCGTCTCATTGAGCAACGCGATCGTGACCGTGTTGGCCGCGATCCGTTTGCCGCCGATCCAGATGGAATGAACGAGCTCGTCAATTCCGCGCGCCGTGCGCACGATCAGCTCGAGCACCGTCGCGACCACGATCACGACCACGACCGCGAGGACGAGCGACAGAATCCACATTTGCTGCATGTGCGGGTCCATCGGGCTCATGATGCTTTCTCCAGGATGCCCGCGATGCCTTTGACGCGGCCTTCGATTGATTTGGCGGCGCGGGCGGTGTCGCGGATGAGATCGTTCGCGCCTTCGATGCCCCAGATGGAATTGGTCGCCGCCTCGATATCGCCGGCCACGCTCAAGGCTTCGCCTGCCAGCGTCCGAATCTTTCGCGCCACCAGCAGGATGACGATGAGCACCAAGGCCACGACCAGCACGATCGCGCCGCTAATGATGAATCCGATGGTCCAGTACATATAAGAGAAGCCGCGCTCCGGTTACTCCGCCTTCCAGGTTTTCTTCGAGCCAAGGAATTGATATTTGATGTAAAGCTTGTGCACGAGGCCCATGATCGGCCCCGGGTTTTTCACGTGGCCCCAGCCGCTCGGGACATGTCCTTGCTTCACCCAACGCGTCTCGCGGTTCAGGTATTCCATTGAAATCTTGCGCAGCGGCCGCATGAAAGTGCCGAGCACCTTCGAGCCCGCACTGGAGATATTCGCGCCCGGCGGCTTTTTGTAGAACGGCGAGAAGCGATCCGGGAAACCCGGCATGGTGCAGCCGATGCAAATGCCGCCCGTGTTCATGCAGCCGCCCACGTGATTGATCGCGCCGCGCGAGACGATGTTGCATTGCACTACCGGCCCCCAGCAGCCGATCTCGACCAGACATTCCTTCTCGCCGTACTTCTCCGCGAACGTGCCCTCCTCATAGTAACCGGCGCGCACGCAGCGCTGGTGGACCGTTTCGCTGAAGAGCCATTGCGGCCGGCCGAGCTCGTCGAATTCCGGGAGCGGCCCGTGCCCGTTTAGGAAGAGCAGCGTGCAGGCGATCGTCTCGGTGAAATTATCACCGATCGGCGAACAACCGGGCACGTTGATCACCGGCAAGCCATACGCGCTGCGATAATCTTTCCCGAGAAAATCCATGATGCTCATCGAGCCGGTCGGGTTGCCGACCGCGGCCGGAATGCCGCCCCAGGTCGCGCAAGTGCCCACCGCGATCACCGCCGCCGCGCCCGGCGCGAGGCGCTTCAGCCATTCCGCGGAAGGGATGGGCTGGCTCGACCCATCGGGCATTTTGCGTGCGCCCATGGCCGAAAAATAGCCGCCGGTCGCGGCCGCGATCCGCTCATCCGCGATCGAGCCTTCGTAAATGACGACGTAGGGCGCGCCCAGCTCGCCGTTCTCCGCCATCTCGTAGTTGCGAATAAACTCATGACCCGACTCGACCGAGAGCACCGCGTGATGCAACACCACCCGCGGGACGCCCGGGATCGTCCCCGCAATCAAGTCCTCCACCGAAGGCGTCGTCGCCCCGACCGCGGCGATCGAGCAACCATCGCAACTCATTCCCGCCAGCCAGAAGGCGTGCACGACCTTGATCGGCCCGAGCGGCAACGTTTCCGTTTGCGGCTGAAGCGCGACCTGCCGCTCGCGTTCCGCCGAACTGCTGAAGTGATCTACTTTGCCGATCTGCGTTTCGATCGGTGGCGGGGCGTCGAGAGTGATCGTGCTCATAATTTTTCAGCAGAATCCGACTGTTGCAGTAGGCGTGGTTCGTGGGGACGGACGGAAGAGAAAGAGAGTGCTTTCCTCCATGGATATTGTGGAAAAACCAATACCATGAAAACAACTTGCGGCGCGCATGAGGGACGGTCAAGACTCGATTTCCTTTCAGTCGAGCAAAATCGACCGCGCAAAATTCTGGACGACTCCAGAAGTTGCCGCGAGGATTTCCCTGTTCCAAAAAACCATCATGAAATCAAAACAACTCATTTTGGTTGGCGTGATCGCCTTGGTCGGGGTCGTCGCCGGCCTCTCGTTTGATCACTGGCGATCCGGCAAAAAAACGACCGCCCCGGTGGCAGCGACCAGCGCCGACACACGCAATGTGCCTCCACTTCCGCAATGGGGAGCGCTTCTGCCCGCGGGTGACGACGTGGAAGTGAGCGGGAGCGCGATGTGCGGCTGGTGCGCCTGGGGAGTCGGCGAAAAGCCGGACAACATCGTCCTCCAGATGAGCACCGAGCCCGGTATCGTCTTTGTCCTGCCTAACGAAAAGCGGGCGGAGATCGAAAAGTTCACCAACCGCTGTGCGGGCGGCGAGTACTGGATCACCGCGCATGGCACCGTCACGCAGTACGACGGGCACAATTATCTGCTCGTGAAAAATTTCGACGCCGTAAAAACGAAATAGCGTTTCTCATCGTTAGGCCGGTGGTTGAGGTCGTTCGTCATCTGCGCTAAGTGGTGAAGATTCCCGCGGGATCGACTTTGCGGATGCGATCATCGCCCATAGTCGCGATGTAGAGGTTCCCGCCCCATCGAAACCAATGCCCTGTGGAATTCAACTACAGCAAGCGTGGCTCCATCGCCGATCGGGCCGGTGTAATCATCTTCGAGTTAGTTTTCCATCGACGCTGAACCCAACTGCTACTATCAGCAATTGGATCCACGGCGTCTTTGAAACGGCGTTACCATTGATCGAGTATAGCTGACACCGCTCGACTCCACTTTGCGGAAGAGCGGCCTGAAGGCGGCTCATTCAGTTCTTCCAGGCCCCGATGCCTTGGAGCATTTCAAAAACGCGCTTTGCTTCCTCCTTCTTCGGTCTGGGCCGGTGCGAAGCCGACATGCACCGGAACGTAATCGCCGATCTGCGCCTCAGGGACATACTTGAGACAAATGGTGACTAACGCAAGGCACTCCGAGGTGACGCCGAAGTTCAGATTGCTGTCGGCGTTTCCTGCAATTGCAATTTTCATATAATGCGTCTCGTCTTGGAGTATAAAGAAGCACGCTCCCATGCCGACCGCATTCAGGACTGTTCTGGCTGCGTCACCTGACGAATTCCGAAAATCTGAATTGGAGTCGCAAAATCCAGGCTGAAAACCATTTGGTCTTCAGGATGCTTTGGCTGTTACCTGAGTCTGGCGACGCATGAAACAGCCTTTCTCCTAAAGAGAAAGACTACGCTCCTAAGCCGCCATTCGCTTCAAGAGAACTCTTTCAACGCTTCTCCGATTTATTGATTGTTGGCGACTACTCGCGGTGCAGTTATGCTCAGTTCAAGCTGGTGGCTCACTTTTTGGATTTGCGATGCCTGCTCCTTCAGCGTCGTTGTGAGAACTCTAATGTCCTCTTGCTGCTGCTTCACCATAGTCTTTAGCTCGGTGATGGTCGCCTCCTGTTCCTGCCCCTTTCGTCCTTGTTCCTCCACCTTGCGGTGCTCTTTTATGAACTCGTTGAGCAACATTATGTTTACCTCGTCATAGCGAACCGTGAAGGGTTTGCCTTTCTCATCATAGACCACAAGGTCCGCGTCCACTTTCGCTACTTCCTCCGCTACAAGTCCAAACTGCCGGTCGCCCTTTGGGTCGAGTTCTTTCCTGTAATGAAAACTCACTGGGTGAAGTGACAAGATCGCCTCGCTCGCTTTATCCATTGGCTTGATCGCTTCCTTGTAACGTGCCGAAGATGCTCGGACACCTAATTGGCCCGTGGAAGTAATGCCGACCGCGACAGCCGAACCGGCAGTGAGCGGCGACGTCTTAATTCCGGCGATAAAAGTCGCGGTCTGCTGTTCCTCTGTGCCGATGCGAATGACCCCGGACTCCCCGGCAACACCTGCGTTGCCAATATCGATGTTGTAACTGCCAAAGCTCACATTTTGTCCCGCGTTAGCGCCTAGAGCGATGTTGTTCGAACCGCTTGTAATATTAAGAAGTGCGCTACTCCCGTTCGCCGTATTATTGCTTCCTGTTATGGGATCAAGTTGCGCTCCAACCATCGCGTTGACACCTGTCGCAGTGTTATAGTTCCCAATTCCGCTGAAATAGAGCGTATTATTGCCAGTCCCCGTGTTGTAGCTGCCAGTCGTGTTGCCGAAGATCGCATTGACGCCGGTGGCCGTGTTTTGGGTGCCGGTCGTGTTGTTATAGAGTGCGACTGTACCCTGCGCGGTGTTGAAGTGGCCGGTTGTGTTGTTCCAAAGCGCGTCAAAACCGGCAGCCGTGTTGCCGGTGCCGCTTGTGTTGTAATAGAGCGCATTATAACCGAGAGCCGTGTTGAAGGCTGCAGTTGTGAGGCTGAAGAGCGCGTCCTCACCCACGGCCGTCGTAAATAAGGGGTAGCCCCCTTCCGGTGGTGGAGTGAGCGCTCGAGCGGTCCGCGGAAGCGCAAAGCACGTGAGTGCGAGGACGAGCACGCTGAGCAGAAAACCGCGCCGCAAAGGCGGCCGGTTACGGGAATCAATTACCGACGGAATTGTCTTTGCTAGCTGAATCGATAAACACATATGGATCTTTCTTTACCTGGTCAGTTCGTGCTGCAACTTCCAGATCTGAAAGAGGGAGGAAACCCCCAGGATAAGCGTCCGCGCCCCGTTCAGGTCTATTCGATGACTTGAGAGTGTTTGCTCCGCCTTGGAGCTGTCAAGATATATTTTCAATAAACAGCGCCGAGAATATCAAGCAAAAAAAGTCGCCCCGCGAAGGGGCCGTGGGTGGACGAAACCCGCCTCAATATATATAAGCTGGCGCTCAAAATTTTTTCGACAAACTCACGTAATAAAAACGGTTGCGTATCGAATAGAGCGAAGAATCGTAGTTGTCGTGGGTCGCGCTAAGACTGCTCGGCGGGTAACGATCGAAGACGTTATCCACGCCCACCGTGAACTTGGTGCCCCAGAGGAGCCGCTGCCAGATGTTTCCGCGTATCGCTCCCGCCGAGGTCGTGGTGCCAGGCATGTCTTTCCCGTCCTTCGCGTCTTTGGAGTAGCTAGCCATCGCGGGTTCCGGAGCCGGCGGTTTCCACTCATACCCGAGTTGCAGGTCGAGCGTGACGTAACTGGTGACGCGACGATGGAGTCTGTACTCCGGCTCCACAATGGTGCCACCCACAACGGTGTTGCCTTGAATGGCGCTGGGATCGTCCTCGTAATCGCCGATGTAGTTGCCGGTCGCGACAAAGTCGAAACCTCCACACTCCCATTCGCCCTGCAGGAAAGCTTTGTTAAACGGAATCGCTCCAGGCGCGAGCGGAAAGGTTGAGGAAGTGTCGCCGAGGAAGTTGTGGGTGCCGAGTCCGGCGATGGGTTCGGCTTTCCAGGTAAAGAAGTGGTTATAGCCTCCCGAAATAGTGAACCGGCCGAAATGGTCGGTCGGGATCTCGTAAACGGCGGCAATATCCAGGCCCTGAACCAAACGTTTCCCGGCATTCGAGTCGACCGAATCGATACAGATCAGGTCGCCGTTCGGCGCGCGCGTGACTCCGAGCCCGGGGCCACCAGGGGCGAAGGGGAAACCTGCGCCGCCGCCGCAGCCATCGGGATCGACAAAGAGCGTGCCGCCACTGTTGCCGTTCGCGGTGAGCGCCAACTGGGCGAAGGAATCTCCACTCAGGATTAGGTCGGTGGTGAAATACTGATACCAATCCATGGTCATGATGAACCCGGGAATGAATTTCGGAGTCCAGATGACACCGGCGGAATAGGCGTCCGTCTTTTCCGGTTTTAAGTTCGGGTTACCGCCGACAAAGACCCCGCCCGGGGGGACGGTCGTGACCTGCTGGAGCGGATCATTTACCACCGGAAAGGTCGGATGAACGGGGATGAAAAGAGCAAGCGGATTTGGGGTGGTGAATGATTGACCCCAGGAGGCGCGGAAAGTGACGTCTTCGACCGGTTGATAGCGCAGAGAGAGACGCGGTGAGCCGCCGAAATCTTCGTTTGGATTCCGGTTATCGAAGCTGGCTTCTCTGGTGACCTGGCCGAGGCCGGGCAAAACCGAATCGAAAGTATCGTTGAATTTCTCGTAGCGAAATGCGATCGAGAAATCGAAAGACCGCACCAGGGGAACGTTCATGTTCGAGGTCACGAGCGGAACACTTAGCTGGCTGAAAAAGGAGTTATCTTCCCGGACAAAGTCGGCATTGATCGCGCCATCGAAGCCGAGCTGATCGCCGGAGCTGAGCACGGGGTCGACGACAAAGTGGGAGCGATTGCGGTGGTATTCGTAGCCGACCGTAAAATCGATCCCGCCATTCCAAAGGTTAGGGAAGAGGTGAGCATTGAGCTTGACGTCCACGAGATAATCCATGAAGTCGAAATTCGAGTGCGCGACGTAGGAGGCAGCCTGAGCGGCCGCTCTGTTATCATACGGGTGAGTGCCGGTCTGAACGCCATCGGTGTAGGTCGGAGCAATCCCACTCACCGGCGCGGTTTGACCGATAAAGGGATCAAAGTTACCGAGGGCGATCTGCTCCAGGATGCCTTCCCGAGTGGCGTCACCGCTCTGGACGGTGAGATTATTATTCTCCGAATAAACAAAACCGGAATTATAGCCGAGGCGACTGATGAAAGGGTTGCCGTCGAGCGGGAGATCGCCATTCACCCCGATCACATAGCGATAGTAGTCGGCGTCAATCAGCGTCTGGCGGTTTCCCAGCTCATTAACCAGGCGATAGGAGATAGAGGCCAGCTGGTTGCCTTGGGGGTTGGCGTCGAAGCCTTCGGTCGTGGGCGGCTGGTTATTAGGAAACGGATTGAAGATAGAGGCGCGCGCGACGTTGAGGCCGTCAAACGCATTCGAAAGGGTAAAGGGCGTGGCGGAGAGACCGTTGTACTGCTTGACCTTGGAATACATCATATCTCCATAAACTTGGAGAGCGTCTCCGAAGATCTTGTAACGGCCCGTGACAAAGGTCATGGCTTTCTCCACCGCGGGTATGGACGGGGTTGTCTCTTGGAAGTTATAACCCTGACTGATTCCCGGGAAGAAAGGCATGTAGTCAGCCGGACCAGTCGGCGCGTTGTTCGAAAGGTTGTTGAGCACCAGCTCCTGCGGAAATGGGTCGGTCGGCGCGCCAAACAAGGAAACGCGTCCTGCGAAGTCGGGGCTGGTGTTGTTTCTCCCGCCTAAGCCCAGGCCGGTCGCGTCATTGCTTAGATCAGCCGTCCCCGCCAGTCTGGGACGGTCTCGCGAGAAGAGGCTCGCCTTGGAATAATATTCGGCCGCGACCGCGATGGATAATTTATCATCGAAACCCGTCGCTCCCCCGCGCACGAAAACCTGACGAACGTGCGCATCTTTCTCGGTCGTGTTTCCATAGAGAGTGAAAACCTCTGCTCCCTGATAGGGGTTTTCGCCCGGCCCATTGAGTAGATTGAAGTTTGCCACCCCGGCCACGGCATCCCCTCCATAAATCGACGAGGCGCCATCCTTCAGGATCTCAACGCGCGAAACCGCGCTGATCGGGATGGCGTTGATGTTGGAAAAATCAAAGGCGCGCCGGCCGTTGATGAGCGTTAAAACATTTTCCGACCCCAGGCCGCGGAGATTAATGAAGGCTCGCGCGGTCACAGTGGTGGCATCGTTCTCGTTCTCGGTGTTACCGAGGAAGGAAGGGAGCTGGCGCAGCCCCTCGATCGGGGTTTGGGCACCCTGCTTCTGCAGCGCTTCCACGGTATAAACGGTCACTGGCAGTTCCGACTCGGTTTCCGCACTTGGAAGGTAGGAACCGGTGACGACGATGCGATCCTCGGTGGCCTCGTCCGCGACCGGAGCATTTGGCACTCGTGTTTCTTTCGGAGAGGCGCTGGGTGAAGGCTCTTGGGCGTCAGTGCGGGCGGTGCCAAAAAGAAATCCGAAGCAGACCAAAAGAACCGTGCGGCGGGATCTTAACGTGTAACGTGCTCTCATAAGAATGGTCCTCCAAGGATTTGTGACGTGACGCCAGAGGCGCGGATATTACGTGCCTATTCTTTCGTAACACTTGGCGTCAACACAAAAGTTGCAGCACACAGGGACGGGACGGCGCCCGTCCCTCCAAAGAGGGCGCATGACGAATTTTTGCGGTCTGGACGAGAAGCGCTCATGGTAGGCGCGGCATGTGGGAATCCAAGGTTTATGAGATCAACCCGATCGGAGTCGTCCGCTCGGTCCTGAAAGAGCGAGGTGAAGCGCCGGCCTTTGGCGACGAAGGCGCGCCCGATGCCTGGCTGGAGATCAACGGCGATGTCGCCGATGGCTTGCAGGGTATAGAGACGGGCGACGAGATTATCGTCGTCACTTGGCTGCATCTCTCCCGTCGCGACAAATTAAAGGTTCACCCGCGCGGCGACACGAGCCGGCCGCTGACCGGCGTCTTCGCGACCCGTTCCCCGGTGCGCCCCAATCCGATCGGCCTGCATCGCGTCACCGTCCTCGAAATCGAGGGAACAAAACTGCGAGTCGCTCCACTGGAAGCGATTGATGGCACGCCTGTGATCGACCTCAAGTCGAGCGTCGGTGAACAGGGCGAAGCATAACACCGGGGCCAGAGGCCGGCGGCAGCGCCCCCCATGGGAGGCAGGCGCTGCCTCGGTTATTACATCTTCACCATTTCCTTCCCGCAACATCAGGTCGGATTCTGATCGCCGCCCTTGCCCGGTGCGGCGCTTTTGGTGACTTGAATTTCACAGCCGCACTCGGGATCGGGACAACGATATTTATCGCCTTCTTGAAATGCCATTTGCTCTCCCCTCCTTTCCTGTCTGCACGCTACGCGTTGGACCTGGCTCCAAGGTCAAGTGGAAAGCGAAGACCAACCCCTTGTGGTGTGTCGCTGCTGCGACACAACCATCCCCTAAGCGGCCGCGCTCGGTTCGATACGGCGATAGAGCGGCGGAGCGTCCGCCGGATCGTCGAGCTCCTCGAGCCCGCCGATCGTTTCCAGCATCTCGAAAACCCGTTTCGCTTCCTCTTCATCGATGCGCGCGAGGGCAAACCCGACGTGGACCAGCACGTAATCGCCAATCTCCGCCTCCGGCACGTATTCGAGACAAATCCGTTTGCTGATGCCGCCAAACTGCACCTTCGCCATCCGCATCGAATGCTCCTGGTGCGTCTCGAGGATTTTTCCCGGGATGGCGAGACACATAAGCCGGGAGCCGGAAGGCTAGGAAGCGTTCCCGGCGAAAGTCGGCGCCGCAGGCTGGGCGCCTTCGAGCTTGCGCGTCCGCGCGAGTAACGCTGCGATCAACGCTGCCAGGCCGAGGCCCGCCATCAAGCCCGCATGGTTCGAAAGGACCCCGAGCATATTCTCCATCGGACCGGGAACCGGCGCCGGCGGAGGGGGCAATTCCATTCCGCTACAGTCGCCGCCGCCACAGGCAAAAGTGCTGAGCGGAAGAGTGGTGAGCGCGACAAAGAGAGCGGCGAAGACTTTTTTCATAGGAAGGTCAGATCAGTTAAACGACAGAGCCAGCGTACTCTGGAAAACTGCCAGGCGTCAAGGCCCGGCCAGGGAGGCAACTTAAATCTCGAGCCGATCCGCCATCTGGCGCACCGCGCCCACGGCGGCATCGCCGCCATCGAGCCGGGGCGCTTTCGCCGCCACATCCGAGCGCTGAATTTCTTC
>JALYQE010000344.1 GCA_030855965.1 Verrucomicrobiota bacterium
AATCTCGAGACCTGGTCGCAGATCTGCGTCGACCACCTCGAGCAGCTGCTCGCCTAACGAACCTTCGCGACCGCGGTCCAGAGCTTCGGATCGAGTTCCGCCCGCGCCCGGTGCGCCAGCGCCTCGGCCTCGGCAGCCTCCCGCAGCACCGCAAACATGGTCGAGCCGGAACCGGAAAGGAGAGCGGCGGCCACCTCCGGTTGTTCGCGCAACCAGCCTTTCATTCGCGCCAGAAAAAGATGTTTCTCGAAAACCGGGCGCTCGAGATCGTTCTGGAAGATTATGTCGCCGACCTGCTGCGGCCCGTAATCGATGCCGGGCAATTCACGCGAATCCAGCCATTGTCGGTAAGCCCACGGTGTCGGCACCCCAAACTCCGGCTTCAAAAGAAGAAGCGCTAACGGAGGCAACGGCTCGACTGGCTCCACGATTTCCCCTCGCCCGCGGCAGCGCGCTGCACCTTGCGCGAGAAAAAACGGCACGTCCGACCCAAGCGCAGCCGCGAGCGTCGTTAGGTGGGCGGGCGGGAGCGGCCGCCCGTGCAGTTCATTTAATCCATGCAGGATGCTGGCGGCATCACTGCTTCCGCCTCCGAGACCGGCACCGTTAGGAATTTTTTTCCGAAGCGCGATCCGCACCCGCGGCTTCTGGTTGATCGCCTCGAAAAAACTGCGCGCCGATCGGACCACGAGGTTGTCATCGCCGGGCGGCAAAGTGGGATCGTCCGTTGTAAATGCAATCCCCTCGCCGGATTCGTTAGGCTCGATCGTCAGCTCGTCGACGAGCGAGATCGGCGCCATCAGCGTCTCGATCTCGTGAAAACCATCCTCGCGTCGGCACAGAATTTTAAAGAATAAATTGATCTTCGCGGGCGCGAAAAGCTGCATAGGTTCCCGCAACCCTGTGTGGAACCGCATGAACTGGCAAGCCACTGAAATTACCGCGCGCGAACGCATCATCGTCGCGCTCGACTTCCCGACGAGCGCGGAGGCCCTCGCGCTCGTGCGTCGCTTCTCTCCGCACGGCGGGCTGTTCAAGATCGGGCTCCAGCTCTACATCGCCGCCGGGCCGGAGATCGTGCGTGCGGTCCACGATCTCGGCGGCCGCGTTTTTCTCGATCTCAAGTTGCACGATATCCCGAATACCGTCGGCCGGGCGGTCGAGAGCGCCGGCTCGTTAGGCGTGGAAATGCTCACCCTTCATCTCGCCGGCGGACGGGCCATGATCGAGGCGGCGGGACAGGCAGCCGCGCCCGGGATGTTGCTCCTCGGAGTCACCGTTCTGACCAGCTCCAACGAAGCGACGCTGCGCGAAGTGGGCGTCGAGTTTGCGATGGAAAAGCAGGTCCTGCGTCTCGCGAAACTGGGCGTGGACGCCGGGATCGGAGGAATCGTTGCCAGTCCCCACGAGGTGGCTGCGCTCCGCTCTGCACATGGCTCGAAAATCAAAATCGTGACCCCTGGAATCCGACCGGCCGGCTCGGCGGCGGGCGATCAAAAACGCGCCATGACTCCTGCGGAAGCGCTCCAGGCCGGCGCCGACTTTCTCGTCATCGGGCGGCCAATCACCGCCGCTCCTGATCCGCTGGCGGCGTTCGAACAAATCGTGGCCGATGCTGTTTGAGCGACTGCTCGTGCATGACGACCGCGGGGCGGCGGACGCGGCGCTGAACATGGCGATCGACGAGGCGCTACTGGAAGGCGCTTCCCTGCCAATCCTGCGCTTTTATGGCTGGCGCCGGCCTTCACTTTCCTTCGGTTATTTCGGAAAGTTCTCCGACGTCGCCGCGGACAGAGAGCGGCGCGATATCGTCAGGCGTTGGACCGGTGGCGGCAGCGTCCTGCACGGCGAAGATCTCACCTACGCGCTCGTGACTCCGGCCACAGAACCCGCCGCTGCGCTCGGACCGGCGACGATCTATGCCGCGCTCCATTCCGCGATCCGCGACGCGTTGCTCACGAATGGGCAGGAGGCGGAGCTGGCCCCGACCGCCGCTCCAAAAATTTCCGACGCCTGCTTCGCCAACCCGGTGCGCGACGACGTCATGCTGCGCGGGCGCAAAATCGCCGGCGCCGCGCAACGCCGGACGCGCGGCGGCTTTCTGCACCAAGGCAGCATCCAACTTCCCGGCCTGGACGAATCTTTTCGCGAACGATTCGCGGCCGCCCTCGCTCCGGAGGTGCGGCGAGGAGAAATCTCGCCGACAGTCTTGGAACGCGCCGCCACCCTGGCCGCCGGGAAATACGCGACCGAGGAATGGCTGCGCCGATGGTAATGTGGCCGTCGAGTAGCTTTGACATTAAAAGCCGACCTTCTATCCTGCGCTTGTGAAAATTTCCGCGAACTCAGCTGCCACCGCGAACGGCGTGGCGGGCCCGCTGAGTCGCGTCTTTGAGCCGGTCCAAACACAGCTCGATGAAGTAGATCGGCGCATCACCGCCCAGACCGCGGCTTTCGACCCCGCGATCGAAGGCTACGTCGCCTACGCCATCGGCGGCGGCGGCAAGCGCCTGCGCCCGCTCCTCGCGCTCCTCAGTGGCGGCGCTACCGGTTCGTTAGGCTCGGGCCACGTCGATCTCGCGGTGATCGTGGAATTGATCCACCTCGCCACCCTTGTGCACGACGACATCATGGACGAAGCGGAACGCCGCCGCAGCCAGCCGACGGTGAACGCGCGCTGGGGCAACTCGCTCAGCGTCCTCCTCGGCGACGTCCTCTTCGCGCACGCCCTCAATCTCGCGACCGATTTCGACGACACCCGCATCAGCCGCACCATCGCGAGGACCGCGACGGAGGTTTGCTCGGGCGAAATGATCCAGACCCAGCGGCGCTTCGATTTGCAGCTCTCCCGCGAAGATTATTTCCGGATCATCGGGATGAAAACCGGCTCGCTCTTTGCCTGCGCCGCGGAATTAGGCGCGGTCATCAGCGGCGCACCGGAGGAAACGGTCGCGCGCCTGAAAAGTTTCGGCGCCAGGATCGGGACGGCCTACCAAATTTACGACGACTGCCTCGACGTCGCCGGAAGCGAAGCGGAGACGGGCAAAACGCTCGGGACCGATCTGCGCAAGGGCAAGCTCACCCTGCCCGTCCTGACCCTGCTGGAATCCGCTTCGCCGTTCGACCGCGAACGCTGCTGCTCCCTCGTCCTCGAGGGGAAACTCGCGCAAGTCACTGCGCTCCTGCAAAATTCCTCGACCGACGGCGCGCTCGATAAATCGATCGAGACCGCGGCGGAATTGATTCGCGCAGCGCAGGCCGGACTCGCTCCGCTCGGCACGAATCAGCATCTCGATGCGCTCTTCGGCCTCGGCGAAGCGCTGCACGAATTACTCGAGCAATTGCGGAGCTAACCCCTGCCGGACCGCCGGACTTGCCCGCGAGCGAAATGACGGCGCAGCTAAAAATTCGGGAAATGCCGAAAGAGGACCGGCCGCGGGAACGGCTCGCCGCCCGCGGCGCGAGCGCGCTGACCGACGCGGAACTGATCGCGATCCTGCTCCGCACCGGGGTCGAGGGCGCCAACGCCGTCGAAGTGGCGCGGCAGTTGATCGAAGAATACGGTTCGTTAGGGCGATTGAGTCGCTGCTCGGTCAAAGAGCTGGCCAAAATCAAGGGCGTGGGTTTCGCCAAGGGCGCGCAACTGGCGGCTGCTTTCGGCCTCGGTCGGCGCCTCGCCGAACAAAATTTTGCCGGCCGCCGGATCGAGAAACCGGAAGAGGTTTACGAGTTGCTCGGACCCGAGCTGCAGGGGCTGCACAAGGAATCGCTCCGCATCATTCTGCTCGACACCCGCTACCACCTGATCAGGAGCGAGGAAGTCTCGTTAGGCAGCGTCAATGAAAGCATCGCTCATCCGCGCGATGTCTTTCGCCCCGCCCTGATTTATTCCGCCTACGCCGTCGTCGTCGTGCACAATCATCCCTCGGGCGATCCCTCCCCCAGCCAAGCCGATCACAGCCTGACGAGAAGGTTGCGCGAGGCGGCCGAGCTCCTCCAGATCAAGCTCCTCGACCACGTCATCATCGGCGCGCCGGCCGAGGGACGGCAGCCCTATTTCAGCTTCAAGGAGATGGGCGTGCTCTGATGATTCATCCGACTGCAACCATCGATCCCGCGGCTCGTCTCGGCGAAGAGGTCGAGGTTGGGCCGTATGCCGTCATCGGCGGCGAGGTGGAAATCGGCGCGCGCACCGTCGTTCAATCGCACGCCGTGATCGAGGGCGCCGTCCACCTAGGCATGGACAACCGGATCGGGCAGGGCGCGATCATCGGCGGCTTCCCGCAGGACCTGAGCTTCAAGGCCGGCACGCGCAGCGCGGTCGAAATCGGCGACGGCAACGTGATCCGCGAACACGTCACGATTCATCGCGGCACGGCCGAAGGCTCTGTGACCCGGCTCGGGAACAACAATTTTTTCATGGCCGGCGCGCACTTCGGTCACAACTGCGAAATCGGAAACAATGTGGTCATCGCCAACAACTGCCTGCTCGGCGGCTACGTCAGGGTAGACGACGGCGCCTTCCTCGGAGGCGGCTGCGTCTTTCACCAATTCATGCGAGTGGGACGCCTAGTCATCACTCAGGGCATTTCCGGTTTTGGAAAAGACATCCCGCCGTTTTGCGCCGCGGCCGGGGTCAATAAAGTCGTCGGTTTGAATGTCGTCGGCTTGCGGCGGGCGGGCTTCGACGCCGCGGACCGGGCTGAGATCAAGGCGGCTTTTCATCTGCTTTACGAAAGCGGCTTGAATGTCAGCCAGGCTCTGGCCCAGGCGGGGGAAAAAACCTGGCGCGAACCCGCGCAGATATTTTTCGATTTCGTCGCGGCCGCCAAACGCCGCGGGATCTGCGCCCTCCGGCGCGGGCGGGGCCCGGAGTAGTCGTTAGGGCGCGGGCGTGCTCGTTGGCACCGCCGGGTCATTCAGCTTGATCCCGAATTTGGTGACAAGCTTTTGCGCTTCTTCGTCCGTCTTGGCGAGTTCGACCAATCCGCGAACGAGTTTCTCCAGCCCTGTCTGCACCTTGGTCGCCTGCTCGACCACTGCCACCTGCTGCTGCTGGAGCTGCCGGGCGTTTACCCGGGTGAGCATGTTGATCCGCACCTCCCAGGCGAAGATGAGGAGGATACTGAGCCCGATGAGCAGGACCGGCCAGAAGCCGTGGTAGCTGGGGGCGACAGGGTGCGAAATTGGCGTTTCCTCTTCCATCGTTAGGGCGCGGGCGAGGCGGCGGGTGTGGCGGTGAAACTGAAGCCGTTTTCCTGGAGCAGGGTTCGCATTTTTTCATTGTTCTGCGCGACCGCGGCCATCTCGCGCACAAGATTGGTCCCGATCTGCTGGCTGAGATTGCCCTTGTTGATGATCGCCTGCTGAGCCTGGAGGCCCTCCTGCAGCTTGCGGTTCTCGCGCGCGAAAACAATCGTCACCAGGCTGAGGCCAAGGCAGACGATGCCGAGCGTGAGCAGGAAGGTAAATTGCCAGCGCTTCATTTGCCTAACGAGTATCAGGACTGGAGGGCAATGGTCAAACGGAAATTTAATCGCCCAGCGCGAGCAGGGCGAGCATCCGGCCGGTGCGGGCCTTCTCCGCCCGGTAGCTGTAGTAGTGCGCCAGGTCAGAGGCGGTGCAGAGACCGCTGTCGTGCACTTGCGCCGCCCCCGCGCGTCGCGCCTGCCGCACGATCTCGGCCGCGAAATCGATCTCGTAGTGCGGCGGGCGAATGCAGGGGCCGAGTTGGACGATCAAATCCGACGGCTTGCTCCCGAAATTTTCCTGCAGTGCGTGGATCGCTTTTTCGACAATCGCCAGCTCCGTCCCCTTCTTCCCGGAATGAACGAGCCCGAGACAGCGCTGCACTGGATCGACCAGATAAACCGCGCCACAATCGGCGACGTAAATGCCTAACGAAACCCCGGGTTGGTTGGTGATGAGCCCGTCCGCTCCGTCATAGCAGCGGTCGGCGACGAGTGCGGAATCGATCACCGCAATCTTGTTGCCGTGCACTTGCTCGGCGGTGGCGAAGAATTTCTCTCCCAGCCCGAGCTCGGCACGAAGCGTGCGATGGGTGGCATCGAGGCGTTCAAGCGCCGCGGCTCGCTCGGTTGCGACATCGATCCCGGGAATGCGCCCGAGAAAGGCATGCCTAACGAAACCGATTTCCTGAAGCGCGGGAAAAAATTCCAGCACTGACTCAGGCCCGGCCGCGGGTGCGGACATGGCGCCGATTATTTCCCCGACGACTCGGGCGCGGTCGTCGTGATCATCCGCGTCTGGCCCCGTTTGCGCGTGAGCGGGTCGTCGAATTCGTCGTGATAAATCGTGTCGGTCGCGGTCACGCGATCGAATTCCGCGAGATCAGCGTTGTAACTAAAGAGTGCGGAGAGCCGGGTCGATTGCGCCTGGGTGAGCGCGACCTGCGCATTCAAGACATCCAATTGCACGCCCGCCCCGACCCCGAGCCGCGCGCTCGCCAGCCGCAACGCTTCGTGCGCCTGGTCGACGTTTTTCGACTGGCTGTCGTAGAGCTCGCGATCCTGCTGGAGATTGGAATAGGCCTGCTGGATTTCCAGCTCCACCTGCCGGACGGCGTCGTCGTAGGTGATCTTGGCCTGGCTGAGGGTGGCGCGCGCCTGTTGCACCCGGCCGACTGTTTCCAGGCCGTCGAAAATCGCCCAGCTGCCGCTGATGCCGAAGAACCAGCCTTCCGTGACATCGCGCAGGCGGCTTGAGAATTGCGAGCTCTCAAAAGCGTAGCCGCCGTTCAGGCTCAGGGTCGGCTGAATCCCGGCATAGGCGCCGGAGAGCGTGGCGACCTGGACGAGAATATTGGAGCGCTGTTGTTTCAGGAACGGCCGCCGTTCTTTGCCTAACTGAATCGCGGCCGTGAGCGGGATTTCGCGCGGGATGAAGGCGAGCTGGCCGACGGCCTCGAGCGGCGGCTGATTGCCGCGCAGCGGATCGAAATCGAGACCGATCGTTTTTGCCAACTGGAGTTGGGCGATGCGGAAATCGTTGCGCGCGGTGATGAGCGCGGGCTGCTGGTTCACGAGCGCGACCTCGGCCTGGAGCACATTGAAGCGCGGGACGGTGCCGGCTTCGAAACGGTTCTGCTGGTCTTTCAACTGGCTCTGGAGCAGGCGAACGGATTCTTCCTGCACCCCGATCAGCTCCTTGTTCAGGATGACCTGGTAAAACTGCTGCCTAACGAGCGCAATCACCCGGTCGATCGTGTCGCGCAAGCCGTAAAGGCTGGCGTCGGCCGCGGAACCCGCCCCGCGAATCGCCGGAATGATACTGCCATTATAAAGAAGCTGCGAAGCAGTGATACGCAGGTTGTAAGAGTAATCGGTCAACCCGGACGAGGTGAAGGTCGTCGTCGTGCCGGGGGTCGCGGAGGGTAAGGGCGTGGCCGTCGGCACCGGCGCGGGAGTACCGCCGCCGGTGATGGTGGTGAAGGAGCCGCCGCTGCCCCCGCGCAGAGCCGGGTCGGTGTAATTATAGGCCGCCGTCGCGTCGAGATGCGGCAGGGCCTGGGAGAGCACCTCGATCTGCACGCCCTTGGTCCGCCGGATCTCGTGGCGCGCACGCAGGAGATCGGGATTGCGTTGCAAGGCGGTCTCGATCGCTTCGCGCAGAGTGAAGCGGCGCGCCGAACTGGTCGAACTGCGCTTCATCGTCGTCTCGCTCCCGGCCAGCGCCAGAGTGCCGCAGGCCAGGAGAATGAGGCAGACGAGCGATCGGAACCGAATCATTGGGGCAGAAGAAACATGCATCTTGAAAAATCCTTGGTGTCCCTTGGCGGCCGTTCTACGAAGCCCCTCGGGTTTGGAAAATAATGCGCGTGCGGCGGAAGCAGTTACGGCGCTGGAAGACGAACCAGATCCCAGCCGCCGCCCATTACGGCTCATTTATTTTGGCAGTAATCGTATATCTTGCTGTAAATTTGCAACCACGATTTCTGCTCACTCGGTGAGAGGTGCGCCATCATCTTCATCAGGTTGCAAATCATCTCCTCACGGATGCGCCTAACGAGCGCCGACCCGCGCGGAGTGATGCAAACCATCACTTTGCGCCGGTCATCCGAGGCGTGGGAACGCATGACATAACCAAGATTTTCCAGCCGCGCGACGAGCCCGCTGGC
>JALYQE010000362.1 GCA_030855965.1 Verrucomicrobiota bacterium
ATCGTGCGCGAGCTGAACAACGAGAAGGTCGACATCATTCGCTGGAGCTCCGATCCGAAGGAATTTGTCCTCGAAGCGCTCAAGCCGGCCAAGGTGAAAAACCTCGTGTTCGACCTCGAGAAGAAGAGCGCCACCATCTCCGTGGACGAAGACCAGCTTTCGCTCGCCATCGGAAAGAAAGGCCAGAACGCCCGCCTAACGAGCCGCCTGACTGGCTGGGAAATCAACATCGAGAAAGAAGCCCCGAGCACGACCGCGGTCGAGCAAAAGGTGGCGCACGCGGCCCAGACACTTTCCACGGCGTTGCCCATCACCGAAGAACAGGCGATGACTCTGGTGAAAACCGGCTTTACCAATCTGGAAGGATTGCGCGATGCTGAGATGCAGGACCTCGTCGACATCCTTGAGGTGGACGAAGAGAAAGCACGCGAGATTTACGAGGCGGTGCATCGCGAAACAGTTTCGCCCTAACAATGGCCTCGCCTAACCGCTCACGGCCATGAGCAAAATTTTAAGGAACTTTGATGCCAACGAAAACGACGACCAAAACCAAGGCGGCCAAAGCGCCTGCCCGCAAAACGGCGGCCAAGTCGGCCGCTCCGGCTAAGTCGTCGACTACTCGTTCCCGCACCACCCCCGCCAAGAGTTCCAAAACCGCGGCGCCCGAAGAAAGCGCGGTTGTCGAAAAAACTCCCGCCAAGCCAGTGCCGTCCGCTCCCGCCCCGCCCGCGAAAACTCCCGCCCCGGCCAAGCCTGTTGTGACGGCGACGAAATCCGCCTTCGCGCCGATCACGGCGAAACCGCAGCCCGCGCAAACAGCCGCCCCCGCCGCGGCCGAGCCTGCGCCGGAGAAAAAGCCAGCCGTCGAAACCGTTTCCCTGATCGATCCACAAACTCCCAAACCGAAGCGCGCTCCGGCCGCCGAAGGGACCAAGCGCACTTTTCTCCCGCCGATCTCGCGTATTCGCGCGACCCCCTCCGCGCCCGAACCCGCGCTCGAAGAGAAGCCCGTGGCGGTCGAGGCCGCTCCGGTTGAAGCAATCGGCGAGGTCGAAACGGAAACCGAGGACGGCCGCAAGATCATTCACATTAAGCCGCCGATCATCGTCAAGGATCTCGCGGCGCAGCTCGGGGTGAAGAATTTCCAGCTCATCAAGGAGCTGATGGATGATTTCAATATTTTCGCCAACCCGCACCTGACGGTGGAGCCGGAAGTCGCGACCAAGATCTGCGACAAGCACGGCTTCGCCTTCGAAATGGAGCGCCGCGAAAAAGGCGGCGGCGTCCACAAGGTCGTCGAGACCGTGGTCGCGCCTCCGCCGCCAGTCATTGAGACGGAAGAAGAGCTCAAGCCGCGCGCGCCGATTATCACCTTCATGGGCCACGTCGACCACGGCAAGACCTCCCTCATGGATGCGATCCGCAAAACTCGCGTCGCCGCGGGGGAAGCCGGCGGCATCACCCAGCACATCGGCGCCTATTCGGTCGATCACAAAGGGACGCAGATCACTTTCCTCGACACCCCCGGCCATGCCGCCTTTACCGCCATGCGCGCCCGGGGCGCGAACGTGACCGATATTGTCGTCCTCGTGGTTGCGGCCGACGACGGGCTCATGCCGCAAACCATCGAGGCGATCAATCACGCCAAGGCCGCCGCTCATGTGAAAATCATGGTCGCGGTTAATAAGATCGACCTGCCTTCGGCGAACCTCGATCGCGTCAAGCAACAGCTCCAGGAACACGATCTCACCCCGGAAGATTGGGGCGGTGAAACGATCGTGGTGCCGGTCTCCGCGACCAAGGGCACCGGTATCCCGGACCTGCTCGAGAACATGGCCGTGCAGGCGGAAGTGATGGAACTGAAGGCTTCGCCGACCGCTATCCCGCGCGGCACCGTGATTGAAGCGCAGGTCGAAGCCGGGCGCGGACCTACCGCGACGGTCATCGTCCAGATGGGCACGCTCAAGGTGGGCGAGCCTTTCATTTGCGGCGATTACGGCGGCAAAGTGAAATCGCTCGTCGACGATCAGGGCAAGCCGATCAAATCGGCCGGGCCTTCGACACCCGTGAAAGTTCTTGGATTTACCGGACTGCCGAACGCCGGCGACGAATTCCTTGTCATGGAATCGGAAAAGTCGACCAAGGTCCTGAGCGAAGAACGCCTCGCGGCCCGACGCGCCGAAAAACTCAGCGTCCCGCAGCGTGCCACCCTCGAGAGTCTGCTCGAAGCCGCCGACGGCAAAAAAGTTTTGCGCCTCGTCCTGAAATGCGACGCCCAGGGTTCGCTCGAAGCGCTGGTGGCGTCGTTAGGCCAAATCCAGAGCAAGAAAATCGATCTCGAAATGATCCACTCCGGCGTCGGCCCGATCTCCGAGTCCGACATTCTGCTCGCGAGCGCGTCGAACGCGGTCGTGGTCGGCTTCAACATCAAGGTTGAGAGCAACGCCGTCGGTGCCGCCAAACGCGAAGGCGTGCAGGTCAAACTTTACAGCATCATCTACGAATTGATCGACCAGATGAAGGAAGCGATGGCCGGCCTGCTCGATCCGGAGCATCGCGAAACCGTCATCGGCCACGCCGAAGTGAAGCAGGTCTTCCAGCTCAGCCGCGGCATCGTCGCCGGCTGCCTTGTCACCGACGGCCGCATCAGCCGCACCGCTCGGGCGCGGGTGCTCCGCCGGCGCCAGCCGGTTTACGACGGCGGCCTTTCCACCCTGCGCCGTTTCCAGGACGACGTGAAGGAAGTGCGCGTCGGTCTCGAGTGCGGCATCAAGCTGGGCGACTTCAACGAATATCAGGTCGGCGACATCATCGAGTGCTACCAGCTGGAGCAGGTCGCGCAAAAACTGTAACGCCGGGCTCCTGGCGAATTGAATCGAGGCACGCGCCTAGCTTGCCTCACCTTATGAAACATCGACTGCTCCGCGTGAACGAACTCCTGAAACGGGAGCTGAGCGTCCTGCTCGTGCGCGAATTAACCTTCGAAAATCTGCTCGTGACCGTGAACCAGGTCGACGTCACGCCCGATCTGAAATCGGCGCATGTTTTCATCAGCGTCCTGGGTTCGAAAGGTCGCAAGGAAGTCCTGCCCAAACTCGAGGCGAGCCGGGTCGCGCTTCAGGCCGGCCTGTCGAAACACGTGGTTTTGAAATACACCCCGCATCTCGTCTTCCACCTTGACGATTCCATCGAACGCGGTGACCGCGTGCTGGAGATTCTGCAGGAAATTGAACCGCCAGCCCAATCCGAAAACGAATGAACACCACCACTGCCGAACTTCCCAGGACTTCCTCCACCAACGCCAGCTTCGCGGAAATCGCGGACGTCCTGCGGAGCCACGAAACTTTTGTCGTCCTCAGCCATGTCCGGCCGGATGGAGATGCTCTCGGGAGCGAGATCGCGATGGGCCTCGCCCTACAGAAGCTTGGCAAGAAGGTGAAGGTCTGGAACGAGGAAGGCTTGCTCGAGAAATTTTCCTTCCTTCCCGGCGGTGAGCTGGTCTCCCTCCCGCCTAACGAACCGGAAGATTTCGACGTCGTTCTCGCGCTCGACACCGCGACCCGCCAACGCCTCGGCGACAATTGCCTCGCCGCCGTCGGCAAGGCCAAAGTCTGGATCAACATCGATCATCACCCGAGCAACCCGCGCTACGGCGATCTCGTCCACATCGATCCGATCGCGCCTGCGACCGGTCAGATTCTATTTGAGCTCCTGCAAAGCCAGGACCTGCCGCTCGACGAGGCGATCGCGGAAAATCTTTTTGCCGCCATCTCCACCGACACCGGTTCTTTCCAATATCAAAACACGACGGCGCGCACTTTCGAAATTGCCGCCGACGTCCTGCGTTGCGGGATCAAAGTCGGCGAGTTGAGCCAGAAACTTTACGAGAGCTACCCGCGCCGCCGGATCGAACTGCTGCGCGTCCTGCTCGACCGAATGCGTTTCGACGCCGACGGCAAAGTCGCCAGCTTCAGCCTGCCGCTCGCGACCGCGCACGAGCTCGGCGTTATTCCCGAGGATAACGAAGGCCTGATCGATCATCTCCGCGCCATCCAGGGCGTGATCATCGCGATCTTTTTCGAGGAACTGGAAGGCGGCAAAGTCCGCGTCAGCATGCGTTCGAAGGACGAGCGCGCCGATGTCTGCGCCATCTGCGTCAGCTTCAAAGGCGGGGGCCACAAATTAGCCGCCGGCATCCGCATGTCCGGCCCGCTCGACGAGGCGTCGGAGAAGGTGATCGCGGCCGCGGTCGCGACCGTCGCTTCGCTCAAGAACTAGCCATCGTGTCGCTTACCGCCACACCCGACGGAGTCCTGCTCGTCGACAAAGCTCCCGGGATGACATCGCATGATGTGGTCGCACTCGTTAGGCGGCAGCTCTCGATCAAGAAAGTCGGCCATTGCGGCACGCTCGACCCGATCGCGACCGGGCTTCTCATCCTCACCCTCGGGCGCGGGACCAAGATTCAGGACCTGCTCATGAGCGAAGACAAGGAATACGTCGGCACGCTCAGGTTAGGCCAGACCACCGATACCCAGGATCGCGCCGGGCAGGTGACCGAGGAACGCCCGGTTCCGGAATTGACCGAGGAAAATGTGCGCGCGGCTTTCGATAAATTTCGCGGCGATTTCTACCAGATGCCGCCGATGGTTTCGGCGATCAAGCAGGGCGGCGTGCCGCTCTATAAGCTGGCCCGGCAGGGGAAAACGGTCGAGCGCGAGCCGCGTCTCGTGCATGTCTATCGTCACAGCATCGACCGCATCGCGGCTCCCGAGATCGATTTTACGGTCATGTGCAGCAAGGGTTTTTACGTCCGCACATATGCCCACGACATCGGAGAAGAACTTGGCTGCGGGGCCCATCTCCAGGAATTGCGCCGGACCCGCTCCGGCCGTTTCGACCTGACCCGGTCGGTGACGGTGGATGAGATCAAGAATTCGCCGCCGGTCGATATTCTGGAGAAAATACTGACCCTGCCGGAAGTCTCGCGGATGCGCGGCGCCTAACGGGCGCAACTTTCCATGCGCATCCTGCGGTCGATTCCGGAGCTGGCGCAAATTCCCGGGCCGGTCTTTCTCGCGATCGGTGTTTTCGACGGCGTCCATCGCGGCCACCAGGCCGTCATCTCGACCGCGGCGCGGCACGCGGAAGAAGCCGGCGGCACGGCGGTGGTGGTGACTTTCGATCCGCACCCGGCCAAGATCCTGCGCCCGCAGGAAAGCCCGCGCCTTCTCACCGCGACGCAGCACAAGATCGAGCTCATCCGCGCTCTTGGTGTTTCGCATTTGCTCGTGCTCGAGTTTGATCGCGAGTTCGCCGCGACTGCGCCGGCCGATTTCGTCAGGCAACTGGTCTCGGCGGCGCGGCCGTTGCGCGAAATTTGTGTTGGCCAGGAATGGTCCTTCGGTAAAAGCCGCGCCGGCAATCTCGCGCTCCTGAAAGAACTCGGAGCGGAGCTCGATTTCAATGTCGTGGGTGTCGAGCCGGTCACCTCGGAGGGCGCGATCGTGAGCAGCACAGCGATTCGAAAGGCCGTCGAGGCGGGCGATTTCAAAAACGCAGCGCGAATGCTCGGCCGGGATTACACGATCCTCGGCACGGTGGAGGAGGGAAAACATCTCGGACGCTCTCTTGGGTTTCCGACGGCCAACCTGAGCGCGCACAGCGAGCAATTTCCGCCTAACGGCGTCTACGCGGCGGAAGGGTTGCTCGAGGGCAAAACCCTACGCGGCGTGGTCAATCTCGGAGTCCGCCCGACAATCGAGAGCGATGTTCCGCAGCGCGTGCTGGAGTTTCACGTCTTTGATCTCGATCAGGATCTCTACGGGAAAGACATCGAGCTGCGTTTCCTGCAATATCTGCGTCCGGAGCAGAAATTCGAAAATCTGGCGGCTTTGCGTGAGCAGATCGCACGCGATGTGGTGGCAGCCCAGGAAAGTTTCGCGCCGACGGACTAGACGAGATCAGGCCATCAGGCCTTCCGCTCGGATCGGGAGGTGGCGAATGCGTTTCCCGGTGGCGGCGAAGATGGCGTTCGTGATCGCAGGAGCAATCGGCGGGACGGGAGGTTCACCCTTTCCGATGGGGCGGCCGAGATCGCTCGGGACGATGTGCGTTTCGATGACGGGCGCGTCGACCCGCGGCGTGCTTTTGCCGATGAGGCGAAAATCTCCGGGTTTCTTCAGCGCCGGCGTTTGCGGGACGGGCAATTTTGCGGCCGCCTCCACCAGCCGGCCGAACTTCGTCGTGCGGCCGCTCTCGGCATGGCGGACCGCACCCGCTTCGGTCGTGCAAGTCGCGGAATCGATCTGCCACTCCTTGGCCGCGGCCTGGATCAACATCTCGCGCGCGGCGGCGGCGGCTTCGCGCAGCGGTTTCCAGCTTCCCTGCACACTGCTGAAAATTTGCCGCCGCTGCTTCCGCCCCAAACAAACGGCGCCCGTCGAATCCGATGACAAGGGCAGCGCCGCCGAACGTCGCGGTTTTCAAAAAGGTGCGGCGCGAGGTTTTCATGTCGCTTTCTCCTGCAGGAGGGCGGCGGCGCGGTGGATAGCCTTGTGCATCCGCGGGTAGGTCCCGCAACGGCAGACCGCTTCTGACATGGCGGCGTCGATCATCTCATCGGTCGGGTTGGAATGCTCGCGCAGGAGAGCGCAGGCGTTGAGAATCATCCCGGGCTGGCAAAAGCCGCATTGCGCGACGTCTTCTTCGATCCAAGCGCGCTGGCAGGGATGGCTCGCGTCGGTCGAGAGGCCTTCGATGGTGGTAAACGAACGCTTGGCCGCCTCCCGCGCCGGGATCTGACAGGAACGGAGCGCTTTGCCGTTTTCCAGGACGGTGCAGGAGCCGCAGACGCCGATCCCACTTTCGTCCCGGTCATGCCTAACGAGTCGCGCAAAATCCAGAGCAATGGTGTGTCGTCGTCCACCTCCACTTCGCGCGGCCGGCCATTGATGGTGAGGTGGAGCGCGCTCATCGCGCAGGCGTTAGACAACGCCGGGGCAGCGTCCGTTCAGCGGAAGGCGTTTGCCTAACGTTGCTCGCGGACGTTATTCCAGGCGGCGCTGGCCGCGATCGCGGTCAGGGCGAGACTGCCGCAAATCGCGAGCAAGCCGACGAAGAAGACCGGGAGAGTGGCCAGGCGATACGCTTCGACGATGAGGAAGCGGCCGCCATCGGAAATGAGATAGGCGATGACACTGGCGAGGAGCGTGATCCCGATCAGGATGACCGCGCGATAAGAATGCCGCGGACGAGCCGCGGGCAGCTTCTGCACGACGCGCGCGGTGAACCCGGCGTCGTCGATGTAGGGCATCTCTTCGCGCAGGCGCCGCTCGAGCCAATCTTCCTGGAGTTGTTCGTCCATCGTCGTTAGGCAGTGCTCCAAGCGGCGAGCGTTTTCTTTAGTTTCTCCCGACCCCGGAGGACGTTGGTCTTGACCGTGCCGAGCGGAATCTCGAGGACGCGCGCTGCTTCATCATGCGATAAACCATTCTGGCAGCAAAGCAAAATGGCCGATCGCTCGGGCAGAGGAAGAAGTTGGAGCGCGTGCATGAGATCGTGTTTCAGGGCCGGGTCGACGGTCTGCGGATCGTGCTCGGCCTCGAGACGCGATTCGTCGATTCCGACCAGTTCCTTTCGTTTACGGGCCTCTTCGCGGAAACAGTTATAGGCGATGCGATAGAGCCAGGTAGAAAATTTCGCCTCGCCGCGAAAGCTGCGGATGTTTTTGTAGGCACGCAGGAAAGTTTCCTGCGCGAGGTCATCCGCGAGGGCGAGGTCGGTGCGCGTGAGCTGACGCAGAAGACCACGCACGGCCGACTGGTGATTGCGCACCAGTTCGGCGAAGGCGTGATGATCATCGTCGACCAGGACCCGCGCGACGAGATCGGCATCATTCAGCGGCACCTCAGGAGTTTACACCTTGGGGGAAGACTCTTCGCGGTGAACGTCGAGTTTCCAGACCAGGAGATACCCAAGACCGATCATAAAAGGAATGATGCCGATGCTCCAGGCGCCGCCGTCCCAGTCGTTCACGGCCCCGAGAAAAATGACCAGTCCGGAGCCGACCATAAGGAGAACGATACCGCGGCGCAGGTCGGAGCGTTGCCGGACGACGGGCGGCGGGTTGAGGAGCGATTCTGGAACGGGCTGGCCTTTTTCGACCATCATCCGAACGGTTCTGTGCATGGCGCGGTTTTTCGAGAAGCTGAAATACATGATGGTGGCGACGACTGCGACGGGGGTACCAAATAAGGCCAGGCAACTGAAGAGAACGACGAGCGGGATCCACCATTGGTTGTCCTCGCTGGAGTCGTGGGATTTGTCGCCGTTGACGCTGATTTTGAGGTGCCGCTTGATCTTCCTCTCGATGGCGCGGTCAAATTCCTCTTCGGTATCGGGGCTGGCGGCAGGAGCGAGCGCCGGGGCCACCGTGCTGGCGGGCGCGACAGATGCCGCCACTACCGGAGCAGTGGTCGGGGCGGGAGTCGCCGGGGTGTAATCGGGCGCCACCGAAGGCGAGGCCGGGGCGGCAAGGGCCTCACTGTCGGGAGTGGGCGAGGGAATTTGGCCGGGTGCGGTCGCCGCAAAGGCAAAAGCGCAGGCGCAGATGAGAAAGGTGGATTTCATTTTCATTGGTTTGCTAGTGAGATGCTGCGCGGAAGACGATTGGATTCAATTTTCGCGTTAAAATTGAAGTTTTTTTCGTGCTGTGCCCGAACCCCGGCCCCGGAGAAGGATGGTTGGGCTCGCCCGGTCGGCGCGGGATAGGGGAGCGGGTGACGAGACTCGAACTCGCGACGTCCTCCTTGGCAAGGAGGTGCTCTACCACTGAGCTACACCCGCAGCCCGCCGAATTTGGCGGACAGCAATAATGTCCAGTGGCCCCGGGCGCGCAAGGTCTATTTGCCCAACCTTGAACGCCGCGCAGAGGGCGCTTTCCGAGCGCGAATTTGGCCGCTAGAATCCGTCCCATGCTCACTCTCCATTCTTCGAACGGCGCGATCTTTGTGCTCCAAGTGCTGATTTCGGCCTTCTTCGCCATCCTTTTCCTCCAGTCCGGCATCGATAAGGTGATCGACCGCAAAGGAAATCTCGCTTGGCTCACCGGCCATTTCGCGAAAAGCTCACTCGCGGGAACGGTTCCGCTTCTTCTCGGCGTGATCACGCTCATGGAACTGGCGGCGGGAGCTTTGAGCGCGATTGGGTGCGTCATGGTCCTGCTCCGCCACGATCCAACGATCGGATTTTACGGAGTGGTTCTTTCCGGGCTGGTGCTTCTCGCACTCTTCTTCGGCCAGCGGATGGCCAAAGAGTATCCGGGCGCCGCTTCGCTCATCCCGTATTTTCTCGTCGTCATCGCGGGGATTGTCTGGCTGGGGCAAAGTTGAGATTCGGCCGCTGCGGCCGATGCTGGGGAATGGTTCAAATTTCGATCGATTACACTGGCAGCCTGCATTGCAGCGCGATTCATGGTCCCTCGGACACGAACCTCGCGACCGACGCGCCGCTCGATAATCGAGGCAAGGGCGAGTCGTTTTCCCCGACCGACCTCGTCGCGACCGCGCTCGGCACTTGCATCGCCACCACGATGGCGATCGTGGCCGAACGGCACCAGGTGGACCTGAGGGGGATGACCGTGCAGGTGGGCAAGGAAATGGCCGACGCGCCGCGCCGGATTGGTCGCCTAACGACCGAGGTGCACGTGCCGCTCCCGGCCGATCATCCGCAGCGCGAGCTGCTCGAGAAAACCGCGCTCGGTTGTCCGGTGCATCGCAGCCTGGCGGCGGAGATGGAGCGACCGACCGAGTTTTTCTGGGAAGGGTAGTTGTAGCCGGGGGCGCCGACCCCGGCTGGGAGACGGTGTCGGTTTGCTTTCCGCCGGCCGGGGTCAACGCCCCCGGCTACAACCCGAGGACCCAGGCGAAGAGCAAGGGCGCGCAAATCGTGGCGTCGCTTTCGACCACGAACTTCGGAGTCGAAGCCGCGAGCTTGCCCCAGGTGATTTTCTCGTTCGGCACCGCGCCAGAGTAGCTGCCGTAGCTCGTGGTCGAATCGCTGATTTGGCAGAAGTAACCCCACAGCGGCACCGAGGTGCGCTCGAGATCCTGGTGGAGCATCGGGACGACGCAGATCGGGAAATCGCCCGCGATGCCGCCGCCGATCTGGAAAAAACCGATTGAGCCCTCCCGGTTCCGCAGCTTCCTGGCATTCTT
>JALYQE010000381.1 GCA_030855965.1 Verrucomicrobiota bacterium
AGCCAGTGGCGGTCGTCGGCCCACATCTCGTCGTAGGGGATGGCGTCGAGCGGCGTCCAGAGCGGCTCGGCTTCGTCGGTCTCGTGCGGTTCGCCCTCGAAATCATCCGCCCGGAAAACCGCGCAATGCAGGCTGTAGCCGTCGCGGAATTGAAAATGCAATTCGCCATGATGGACGGCGCCGCGCGGTTTGATCCCGAGTTCCTCGTGGGTCTCGCGCAGGGCGGATTGGAGCGGGGTTTCGCCCGGGTCGACCTTGCCGCCGGGGCCGTTGATCTTGCCCGCGCCGAAGCCGCGCTTCTTGCGAATGAGGAGGATTTTTTCGTCCTGCACGATGAAGAGGAGATTGGCCCGGACGCGCGGCTCCCAAGTTGTCCAGTTGGTCATGTCGCTCAATGTCTTATATCTTGTCAGCGGCAAGGGACATGGGCTTGATAAAAAAAGAATGAGAGCTGGGGCAGGCGCGGCAATTTTTTTCCTGGTCCTGAGTTCCTTCGCGGCCGGTGCGGTGGCGCCGACGAAGTCGGAACTCGAGGCCATGTATGCCGCCGCCGCCCAGGACTTCAACGCCGGGCAGTACCGCGACGCGCTCAAGAAACTGGACGCGATCGACGCGCGCCAGCCGGACCTGGCGGCAGCGCAGAATCTTCGCGGCGTGGCCCTGATGCGGCTGGCGGAATATCGCCCCGCGGAGAGCGCGTTGCGCAAGGCCCGCGGGCTGGATCCGGGTTTTTGGGAGGCGCGTTACAACCTGGCGGAGGTGCCTTTTTTAGCCGGGAACTGGACCCTGGCGCGGAGCCGGTTCCACGAGCTGCTGGCCGAGCCTAACGAACACGTGCAGGGGGTGACGCGTGATCTCATCCAGTTCAAAATCCTCCTCACCTGTCTGTTGGAGGAGAAGGAGAAGCAGGCCAAGACCGCGCTGGAGAAATTACAATCTTCGCCGCAAAGCCCGGCGCTTTATTACGCGCAGGCCGCGCTCGCCTTGCGCCGGAAGGACCGGCAGGAGGCGAAGGAGTGGATGGCGACGGCGGCGAAGGAGTACTCGCCGCAACTGAACCGGCTCTTCAGCGAATCGTTTTACGAGATCGGGTGGCTGCCGAAGCCGAAAGGGGCGACGCCAGTGGCGCTGGAAGTGAGCTCGCAGGAGGAGCGAGTGGCGCGCGCGCAGGCGGACCTGGCCCGGGCGGAACGGGCTTTTCGCCAGCGCGATTTCGCGGGCGCGTGGAAGTTGCTCGACGCGGTGGATGCGATCGCGCCGAACCAGGCGGTGGCTTCCAATTTGCGCGGGGAAATTCTGCTCGAGCAGGGGAAGATCGACGAGGCGGAGACGGCTTTGCGCAACGCGCTCGCGGCTGACCCGCAGCTGCTCCCGGCGCGCTACAACCTGGCGCGGGTGCCATTCGCGCGGAAAGATTTCGCCGCCGCGCGCAAGCAGCTGGAGGCGTTGTTGGGCGCTTTCTCCGGGGCAGGCGCGGAGCGGCGGGGAGAGCTCATCCGCTACCAGATTTACCTGACGCTCTTGCTGGAGGGCCATGAAGCCGCGGCGCAGAAGGCGCTGGACGAATTCAAGATGATGGATGGCTCGCCGGCACTCTATTACGCGCAGGCAGCGTGGGCTTTTCAGCATCGCAACCCCAAGCAGGGGAGGAACTGGGTGGCGAACGCGGGCAATCTTTTCCCGGCGGAATTGAATCGCAGTTTTGCGGCGCCTTTTACCGAACTCGGCTGGCTGAACAACCCGGCGGCAATAGCTGGGGCGACGCTTGCGCCGGTCCCGATCGTGGTGCAGAACGAGGCGCCCAACGCCGAACCCGCCACTGTGCCCACCACTGCCCCGACCGCCACGCCGACGCCCGCCCCCATCCTCGCGCAAGCGTCGCCCACTCCCGCCGAGGCGGAAATAAAGGCTGTGGAGAACGAAGCCACACCCGCGCCGACGCCGGACGTTTCTCCCAGCCCCGAGAAAGTGGCGAGTGCGGAGAAAGAGCGAATCGAGGAGGCGACTTCCTCGCCGAAGCCCAAGAAAAAACGCGCCGCGCGCAAACGGTCGAAGGCAACAGCCGGTGAATCCTTCAGCCGGACCGCCGCCGCTGCTCCGCCCCCGCCCCCGGTTCCGACGCCGACGCCGACGCTGGAGCGCGAAAACATCGGTGACAAGGTGAAGAACTTCTTTCTCTATCCTTTCAAGCGCCCTCTTTTAACGCCCACTCCCGGGTCGGTTCAGGCCACTGCGCCTTCCTCCGCCAAGGCCAGTCCCACGCCTGCTCCGGGCCGTCGGCGGAACAATTAATCACTTGTTATCTTGGATGGGTGACGGTTTGCTGCAGACCGGGATGGAACTCCGAAAACTCACCGCAGTTTTTCTCCTGATTTTGAGTTCTTTCGTCGCCTACGGGGTTAATTCCTCGAAGTCGGAATTGGAGGCCATGTATGACAAAGCCTTCACCGCCTTTGACGAGGCGCGCTACGACGACGCGATCGAGGGGCTCGATGCGATCGACGTCACCCAGCCCAACCTGGCCGAATCGCTCAACCTGCGGGGCGCGGTTTACATGCGGCAGGGGAAATTCGACAAAGCCGAGGTGACGTTGCGCAAAGCGCTCTCGCTCGAGCCGAAGTTTTGGAACGCGAGCTTTAACCTGGCCGAGATTCCGTTCCTGAAGAAGGACTGGTCCGAGGCGCGCAACCGCTTTACCGCCCTGATGGCGGGAGGAGAAGGCGAAAAGCTGCGGACGGAGACGAGTCAGCTCATTGAATACAAAATTTTTCTGACTTTCGTCATGCAGGGGAAGGAAAGCACGGCCGACTGGATCCTGAACAAATTTGAGGGAGCGAAGGACAGCCCCGCGCTCTACTACGCGAACGCAGCCGTCGCCTTCCAGCAGGGCAACGAGAAGGAAGCCAGCGACTGGATCGCCGCGGCGAACAAGCAGTTTTCCGTGCGGCTCAATCAACTCTATGCCGAGTCGTTCTACGAGGTCGGCTGGAGGAAAAAACCGGCCGGCGAAGCGCGCGCGGCGCTGGAAATCACGTCGACAAACGAGCGAGCCGCGCGGCTGAAGACAGAGGCACAGGCCCAATTCGAGAAAGCCGCGCGGGCTTTCCAACAGCGCGATTTCGAGGGTGCTCTCCGGTCCCTCGACCTGGCGGAAAAGGGTGTGAGTAACGACGCTGCGATGCTCAACCTGCGGGGCGAGATCTTGATGAAGCAGGAGAAGTTTGACGACGCGGAAGCCGTCTTCCGCAAGGCTCTTGCGGCCAACCCGAAATTCCGCGAAGCGCAGTACAACCTGGCGCAGATTCCTTTCAGGAAGGGCGAGTACGCCAAGGCACGCGATCGCTTCGAGGCACTCTACGCCGAGACCCCGGGCGGGGAAAAGAATCAGGCCGCGCAGCTGATCAAATCCAAGATCTTCCTGACGCTATTGCTGGAGGGTAAGGAAGCCGACGCTCAACAGTTGATGGATCAGTTCAAGTTTACCGGCGACACGCCGGCGCTCTACTACGCGCAGGCGGCCTGGGAGTTCAAACATGATCGGCCCGAGCAGGGCAACGCCTGGATCACTTCGGCGAGAAGAATCTATTCGCCCGCGCTCAACATGGTTTTCGCGGATTCACTTTACGATTTGAGCTGGCTGCAAGAGTCGAACGGTGAACAACCGCCGCCGACTTCCGCCCTCGCGCAAGCCGATTTGGCTTCCGCCGTCGGTGAACCGCCGCCGCCGATGCGTTTCGGCCAGGCGGAAACCGCCCCGGCGCCAGGCGGAGCGGAAACAACCGGAGCTACCTCCGCGGCCGTTGCCCCCGACTTAAGCAGTCCAGCCGCAGTCGCGGTCGCGTCCGCGAAGCCGGTGGGAACGCCCATCGCGGCCGCAAAATCAGGCGCGAAGCCGGCTGCAACCGCCGACGCGCAAATGAGTCCACGCGTAAAAACGGGGGCGGCGACCATCGTGCTCGCTTCCGATCAGGCCGGGCAGAGATCGCAGCCGAATTTTGCCGAGATGGTCGATCGCATTTCGAACCCGCGCAGCCTCCTCATCCTCACTTTGCTTCTGGCAGGCATCCTGCTCCTCGTATGGCTCCTTGTGCAACTTTTTCGCCGTCGCCTTTTCAGCGACCCTCACTACAACCCGTCCGAGCCTTTAACCGAGCCGCCCTTCACCGACGACGAGCCGGCCACCGGTAATGAGGGCGGGATTTCGCCGGTTTATTTCTCGAGCAGTCCGCCTGAGGGTTCGTTGCGCCAGGTCGCGGGCGAACCTGCCCTCCGCACGGCTCTTCTGCCCTCGAACGCGATCACGGCTCGCGGCTCTTCCCCCGGAGTGGATGAACCAATGATCGTTCCGCCTAACGACACCGGCGAGTCGGTTTCGGAAGTCACCCCGCCGAGAGTCGCGCCTGACCTGCCGCCGACTCCGTCCGCGGCAAAGGAAGTGGTCCCAGCCGCGCCCGAAGAAGCGGCCGAGCCGGTTCGCGATCGGGAAGAAGTTTCGTTGCCCGCCGTGCCCATCACAGCCGTGCCGGTGGTCGAAGAAAAAGCGGCGGAGCAGGTTCATGCCACCGAAACAGCGGCCGCGAAGTCGGAGGAGCCCGCGACCAAGGTCGAGGAAGTAGTCGCGAAGATTGAAGAGCCGGCTGCGAAAATCGAAGAACCAATAGCCTCGCCCGAAGAGCCGGCCGTGATCAGCGGAAAGCCGTCCGTCATGAGCGAGGAGCCCGTCGGTCAAGGCCAGCCCATCCCGCATCTGACGACCGCTTTTTCTTCCGAGCCGGTCATTTCCGAGATCGCTCAGCCCGAGCCCGAATCGGAGCTCGTCCTGATCGAATCGAACGACAGTTTTGCCGCCTCGATCGCCGGCCGCAAGACCGAGCAGTCTGCAATTGAAACTCCTTCTTTTGCTTCTAAAATCATCACCACCGAACCTAACCGGCTATCGCCAACTTCATCCGACGGCGTGCCTGAAACCACAATTACCCCCGCACCTGCCATCCCTCCATCCATGCCCGCCACGTCGGTTCAACAACCGGTTGACGGGATGCGCACCGCTGTTCAGCTGACTTTCTCGCTCGAGATCGCCTCGATGCAGCTCACCCCCACTTTCGAGGTGAGCGGCCTGCAATTGAAGCCGACTTCCAAGGTTGTCTCGATGCGCCTCGCTCGTTCGCAAGATCCGCAACCGCCGATAAACCTCCAGGTTGCCTTCGAGGTCGCGAAGATCGAACTGATCAATGGTGCCATCGCCACCGTCCGCCTCGCGCCTTCGGCCCAGCAAAAGCCGGCCGTTCTCACTTCGCCTTCCTTCGCTGTCTCCGGGCTCAAACTCGTATCCGGCCAGGGCGCCGCGCCGGTTCAGTTGACTCCATCGCACCAGGAACAGGCTTCGGTTCATCTGACCGCGGAATTCCAGATCGCGGCGATTGAATTCACCCCGCTCTTTGAGATCGAGACCATCGTCCTCAACTCGACCTCGAAGAAAGTCTCGATGCAGTTGCCCGGCTCGGGTCCGAGCTCGATCGACACCGCGCCGGTCTTCGAAGTTTCCAGCGTGCAGCTCGGCGCCGGTAACGAACTCGGCCTGATCCAGGTCACGCCCGGCCAGGGGGCCTGAGTCTAGCCAGCCTCGTTAGGCTGAAATAAATTTGAGCCGGGGTACACGCCCCGGCTCTTTTTATTTGAAGCTCTTCCAGTTGAGCGAGCGTAGATCCTTGGGCAAAAACTCGCCGTCTTTCCGGATCAGTTTGCCGTCGAAATAAACTTCGCCGCCGCCGTAATCCTTGCGCTGGATGCTGACCATGTCCCAGT
>JALYQE010000006.1 GCA_030855965.1 Verrucomicrobiota bacterium
GAGACCGGCTACGAACTGGAGCCCGGGGCGGAGATGGTCCCGTTAGGCCATTTCTTCTCCTCGCCCGGGATGACCGATGAACATTGCTACCTCTTCCTTGCCCGCCCCGTCCGCAAATCTGCCGCCGGCGCGGAGCACGACACGACCGAAGCGATCGTTGACTGCCGCGAGTTTTGCGCCGATGTCGTCCGCCAAATGATCGCCGATGGCGAAATCCGCGACTCCAACACGCTCAGCACCTGGGCCCGATTGGTCGCGACCGGAGAAATCTTTCCCTGAGTTCCAATGGGCCTGCGCGACATCTTTTCCTTCCGCGATCCGCCGGATAGCGAGACCTCGAAACCGTTCCTCGAGCACCTCGAGGACCTGCGCTGGACGAGCGTGAAAATGGCCGGCGTCCTGATCGTGGCAATGTTTCTCTGCTTCGCCTTCCGGAAACGTCTCGTGCTCATTATGCAGCGTCCGTTAAGCGAAGTCGGCGGCCAGGTGGGGGAATTAAGCGCGCTCGGCATCACCGACTCGATCACGATCTCGTTTCATCTCTCCTTCTACGCCGGGATCGTTCTTTCCTTCCCGATTCTCCTTTATTTTCTCGCCCAGTTCGTTCTCCCGGCCCTGACCGCGGTCGAGAAGCGGTTTCTTTTCCCGGCCATCTTCGTCAGCTTCGCCCTGTTCCTCATCGGCGTGGCCACCTGCTATTACTGGCTCCTCCCGAAAACGATTCTCTTTTTCTTTCACGACACCAAGTCGTTAGGCTGGACGCCGATGTGGACGGTGCAGCAATATTATTCCTTCGTCACCCGCTTCGTCCTCGGCTTCGGGCTCGCCTTTGAGCTGCCGGTGGTGGTCCTCGCGCTGGTGAAATTTGGCCTGCTCACCTACGAATTCATGGCTCGCACCCGGCCCTACGCCGTCGTCCTGATTTTCATTCTCGCCGCCATCATCTCGCCCACGCCCGACGTCCTCACCCTCGTCGCGATGAGTCTGCCGATGTGCCTCCTTTACGAGAGCTGCATCTGGATCGCGTGGTTCATGCAGCGCAAAGCGGCCCGCGACACCCCGGCCTAACGAGTGGAAGCCCTGCCGGCTTACGAACTGCTTTTCCGCGTCTTCGCCTTCGTCCTCGGCGCGGCCGTCGGCTCGTTCCTGAACGTCTGCATTTACCGGCTCCCGCGCGATCTTTCGGTCAATCAGCCGCGCCGTTCCTTTTGTCCTTCCTGCAAGAACCCGATCCCGTGGCACCAGAACGTGCCCCTCCTCAGTTGGCTCGCGCTCCGCGGGAAATGCGCCAGTTGCGGGAACCAGATCGCCTTCCGCTATTTCGCGGTCGAGCTCCTGACCGCGCTCCTCTTCCTCGCCGTCTGGCTCGTCTTCCCGTGGCAGATCGCGCTCGTTTACTGGGTCTTCGTCTCGCTCCTCACCGCCGCCAGCTTCATCGATTTCGAGCACTTCATTATCCCAGATGAGATCACCATCGGCGGTACCGTGGCCGGCGTACTCGCCAGCCTCGCCCTGCCCGCGCTCATGGGCGAAGTGTCGCGGCTCCGGGCCTTCGGCTGGTCGCTGGGCGGGGCCGCGCTCGGTTACGGTCTGCTCTGGGTCGTCCTTGAAGGCGGCAAGCTCGCCTTCGGCAAGCGAAAAATCCGGCTCGACGCCCCGACCCCCTTCAGTTGGGTGCGGCAAAATGACGACGCCGAGTTCGTCGTCGGCGAAGAGCGGGAACTCTGGAGCGACCATTTCGCTCGCGAAAGCGACCGGTTGCTCCTGCATTGCGACCAGGCCGAAGTCGACGGCCGCCCCTTCGCCAACACCATCCTCCAATTCCACTACAACCGGCTCGCCATCGGGGAAGAAACCTTCCAACTCGACGCGGTCGACCGCATCGCCGGCATTGTGCGCGAGCTGCAAATCCCACGCGAAGCGATGGGGCGCGGCGACCTCAAATTCCTCGCCGCAATCGGCGCCTTCCTCGGCTGGCAGGCGGTCTTGTGCGCCATCTTTGCCGGCTCGCTCCTCGGCTCGCTCGTCGGCCTCACCAGCATGATCCTCGGTAAGCGCGAATGGTCCGGCAAGATCCCGTTCGGCCCCTATCTGGCGCTCGGGGCCTTGATCTGGATGTTCTTCGGCGACGATTTGCTCGGTTGGTATGTCGGTCTGCTCTCCCGGTAGCGGCTCGAAGGTCCGACCGCTTTCAAGCAGCACTTCATCTGGCCCGCAGGTTCTTGAAATGTTGAATGTTTAGCGCGACCCCGTTGCCTCGCGCTCCCAGCCGAGCCGGGCGTAAACGCGGGGGAATAATCTCCGCACGCGGATCCCCCGCAGGATTGCGATTGTTTTTTTTAATCCACCCGCAACTCTTCTTCGCTCTCAAGGAAGTCGACTTGGCCGCTGCTGATTTCGTAAAACGCGCCGACCACCGCGAGTTCCTTCTTCGCCACGGCGGCTTTCACGACCGGGTTTTCTTTCGCGAGCGCGACGTGTTTGCGCACGTTGGCGATCACGGCTTCGCGCATCTTCGCCTTGGAGTCGCGGATCTTCGGGAGGTTCGAGACTGCCGGCGTGATCTGGCTGAGGAGATAGCGCACGTGCTCCGGCTCAGCCGCCTGGTCGGCCTCGGGCAGCATCGCCGCCTTCACCGCGCCGCAGCCTTCGTGGCCCATGATCACGAGCACTTTGGTTTTCAAGTGTTTCACGGCGTACTCGAAGCTGCCGGAGGTCGCCGGGTCGACGATCTGACCGGCCACGCGCACGCTGAAGATGTCCCCCAGGCTTTGGTCGAAGACGAGTTCGATCGGCACCCGGCTGTCCGAGCAACCGACCACGACCGCGAAAGGTGTCTGCTGCAAAATCTGCGCGCGCCGCTCGTTGGCCGACATCTCGGGGCGGCGCGCCATCCCGCCGAAGAAGCGCGAGTTGCCGCGCTTCAGGGCGTGGATCGCCGCCTCCGGCGTCTTCACGGCCGGCTCTTTCAGCTTCGCGATCTCTTCCATCGAGGCGCCTTTCATAAGCGCTTCGCGCAATTTCAAATCGGCCTCGCTCAACGGCGTTTCGTCCGCCGGCATCGGCGAAGCTGTTTCTGCTGCCGAGAGAACACTCGGCGCGAGGAATGCGAGAAGGACGGCCGCAAAGAAGATTTTTTTCATAGGTGTCAGCAATTCAGCGAACGATTGCCCGCCGTGCACTAATCTTCGGGAATTACCCGACTGACGCAAACAAAACAGCCGGGCTCCTTTCGGAACCCGGCTGCGGTTGATTGCTTAAGTTAGCGTGTAAGCGCGGGACTTAGTAGTCCATCCCGCCCATGCCGCCCATTCCACCCATGCCGCCGCCCGGCATACCGCCGCCGGCACCACCCTTGTCCTTCTCAGGAGATTCGGTGATGATGGCTTCGGTGGTGAGGAGGAGGCCCGAGATCGAAGCGGCGTTCTGCAACGCGCTCCGTGTCACCTTGGTCGGGTCAACGACGCCGGCTTTGACCAGGTCGGTGTATTCGCCCGTGGCGACGTTGTAGCCTTCGTTGCCTTTGCGCTTCTTCACTTCCTGCACGATGAGGGCGCCTTCCTGCCCGGCGTTATCGGCCAGGGTGCGGAGCGGCTCTTCGATCGCGCGGCGAATGATCGCCATGCCGACCGCCTCGTCGCCTTCGAGCTTGAGGTTGTCGAGCGCACGCTGGGCACGGATGAGTGCGACGCCGCCCCCGGGGATGATGCCTTCCTCGACCGCGGCGCGAGTCGCGTGCAACGCGTCTTCCACGCGCGCTTTCTTTTCTTTCATCTCAGTCTCAGTCGCGGCGCCGACGTTGATGACGGCTACGCCACCGGCGAGCTTCGCGAGACGCTCCTGGAGCTTCTCACGGTCGTAATCGGAGGTGGTTTCCTCGATCTGACGACGGATCTGCGAGACGCGGCCCTGGATGTCCTTCTGCTTGCCTTCGCCTTCCACGATGGTGGTGTTCTCCTTGTCGATCGTGACGCGCTTGGTGCGCCCTAAGTCCTCGAGTTTAACGTTCTCGAGTTTGATACCGAGGTCTTCGGTGATGCATTGACCGCCCGTAAGGACGGCGAGATCTTCCAGCATCGCCTTGCGACGATCGCCGAAGCCCGGGGCTTTGACCGCTGCGACTTGCAACGTTCCACGGAGCTTGTTCACGACTAATGTCGCGAGGGCTTCGCCTTCCACGTCTTCCGCAATGATGAGGAGCGGACGACCGGCTTTCGCGACCTTCTCGAGGAGCGGGAGCATGTCCTTCAAGCTCGAGATTTTCTTCTCGTGAATGAGGATGTAAGGGTTGTCGAGGATGACTTCCATCGCTTCGGCATTGGTGACGAAGTACGGAGAGAGATAGCCCTTGTCGAACTGCATGCCTTCGACGACGTCGAGGCTGGTTTCGATCGACTTCGCTTCTTCCACCGTGATGGTGCCGTCCTTGCCGACCTTGTCCATGGCGTCAGCGATGATCTCGCCGATCGTCTTGTCCCAGTTAGCGGAAACGGTCGCGACCTGGGCGATCTCGTTGCGGTCGCTGACCTTCTTCGAGATCTTCGCGAGCTCGGCCACAATGGCTTCGACAGCCTTGTTGATGCCGCGCTGGAGCGAGGTCGGGTTAGCGCCCGCGGTGACGTTGCGGAGACCTTCTTTGTAGATGGACTCAGCGAGAACGGTCGCAGTGGTGGTGCCGTCGCCAGCGATGTCGGAAGTCTTGGAGGCGACTTCGCGCACGAGCTGGGCGCCCATGTTTTCATAAGGATCTTCGAGTTCGATTTCCTTCGCCACGGTGACACCGTCTTTGGTGATGGTCGGGCTGCCGAATTTCTTGTCGAGGATGACGTTGCGGCCACTCGGTCCGAGGGTCGCTTTAACGGCGCGCGAGAGTTTCTCGACGCCGCGGAGAAGCGCATGCCGCGCATTCTCGTCAAATTGTAGTTGTTTAGCTGCCATATATTTTAGTTATTCCTTCTTTAAGTTGGTTGTGCGAGGGCTTAGCCAATGATGCCGAGGATATCGTCCTCGCGCATGATCAGGTAGGACTCACCGTCCACCTTGATTTCAGTGCCGCCGTATTTCGAGATGAGCACTTTGTCGCCCTTCTTCACGGTGAACTCCACTTTTTTGCCGTTGTCATCGGTCTTGCCGGTGCCGAGAGCAACGACGTTGCCTTCCTGCGGCTTTTCCTTGGCGGAATCGGGGATGATGATGCCGCCTTTTTTGGTTTCTTTCTCTTCGAGCGGTTGCACGAGCACCCGGTCGCCGAGAGGTCTTACGTTAATTGCCATATGGTTTTACTTACTCCTTCTAACTAGTTGGGTTGTTGCCGGTCGCCGCTCGCATCGAGCGAGCGGCATTTCGGCAAATTTGTTTTGGTTGAGAGTTACTTATTGTCTTCGTCGACGACTTCAAACTCGGCGTCGACCACGTCGCCCTGGTCCTTGCGCGGACCATCGGTCTGCGGTTCGGCTTGCGGGCCGGGACGTCCACCGGCTTCAGGGCCGGGCGTGGGACCGGCACTGGCGGCGGCTTGTTTGTAAAGGTCGGCGCTGACTTCCTGGAATTTGTTCTGCAAGTCCTCGTAAGTGCGCTTCATCGCGTCGGTGTCGTTGGACTCGATCGCGTCGCGGACGGCCTTGATGGCTTCCTCGATCTGCTTACGTTTCTCTTCGGGAACCTTGTCGCCGAGATCCTTGAGCTGCTTCTCGCTCTGGTAAGCCAGAGTGTCGGCGTTGTTCTTGATCTCGATCGCTTCCTTGGCCTTCTGGTCCTCTTCCGCGTGCGCCTCGGCGTCGCGCTGCATTTTCTCCACTTCTTCTTTGCTCAAACCTGAGCTGCCGGTGATGGAGATTTTCTGTTCCTTGCCTGACCCGAGGTCCTTGGCGGAGACATGAAGGATGCCGTTGGCGTCGATGTCGAAAGTCACCTCGATCTGCGGCACACCACGCGGGGCCGGCGGGATGCCGTCGAGGTGGAAGGTGCCGAGATTTTTGTTGTCACGGGAGAGCGGACGCTCGCCTTGCAGGACTTTGATTTCCACGCCGGGCTGATTGTCGCTGTAAGTCGAGAAAATCTGCGACTTACGAGTCGGGATCGTCGTGTTACGCGGGATCATCCCCGTCGCAACACCACCCGCCGTCTCGATCGCGAGAGTAAGCGGAGTAACGTCGAGGAGGAGAACGTCTTTCACGTCACCCTTGAGCACGCCGCCCTGGATAGCTGCTCCAACCGCGACGACTTCGTCGGGGTTCACACCCTTGTGGGGTTCCTTCCCGATCAGTTCTCGGGCGGTCTCGATGACCTTGGGCATACGAGTCATACCACCGACGAGCACGAGTTCGTTGATGTCTTTCTCGGCCAGCTTCGCGTCGGAGAGACAGTCCTTAACCGGCTTGATTGTGCGCTGGAAGAGAGAGTCAGTCAGCTGCTCGAGTTTCGAGCGGGTGAGTTTTTTCTGGATATGCTTCGGACCGCTCGCGTCTGCCGTGATGAACGGCAGGTTAATCTCATACTCCTGTGAGGATGAGAGGGCGATCTTGGCTTTCTCGGCTTCTTCCTTGATGCGCTGGATCGCGTCCGGCTGCTTCGAGAGATCGATGCCGCTGTCTTTCTTAAATTCACCGACGATCCAATCGACCAAAACGTTATCCCAGTCATCGCCGCCGAGGTGCGTGTCACCGTTGGTCGCCTTCACTTCGAAGACGCCGTCGCCGATTTCGAGCACGGAGATATCGAAGGTGCCGCCGCCCAGGTCATAGACCGCGATCTTTTCGTCCTTCTTCTTGTCGAGACCGTACGCGAGCGAAGCCGCGGTCGGTTCGTTGATAATGCGCAGGACTTCGAGACCCGCGATCTTGCCTGCGTCCTTGGTCGCGTTGCGCTGTGAGTCGTTGAAGTAAGCCGGGACCGTGATCACGGCCTGGGTGATCTTTTCGCCGAGCTTCGCTTCCGCATCGGATTTGAGCTTGGCGAGAATCATCGCCGAAACTTCTGGCGGCGAGAATGTCTTCTTCTCGCCGTTCACTTCCACCTGGACGTGGGCGTCGCCATTGGCCGCCTTCACGATCTTGTAAGGCACGCGATGTTCTTCCTCGCGAACCTCGTCGAATTTGCGGCCCATGAAGCGTTTGATGGAGAAAATCGTGTTCGCGGGGTTGGTCACGGCCTGGCGTTTCGCCGCCTGACCGACCAGTCGCTCGCCATTTTTCGCGAATGCGACGATCGAAGGCGTCGTCCGCGCGCCCTCGCTGTTTTCCAAAACTACCGGGTCGCCGCCCTCCATTACAGACATGCAGGAGTTCGTCGTCCCCAAGTCGATACCTAATACTTTAGCCATTTGTTATATAGAAATCCTTTCGCGGAGTGTTTAGCAGCGATCGTTCCATCGCCTGCCCCCCAGACATAACCATCTCTTTATCAATGGTTAGAGAGTAACACGGCGATCTGGCAAGCAGTCCGGTCGGGACACCGTGGCGCACTATTGGCCCGCTTTCCCACCCCGCTGGCGACAACGTGTCCCTGCGGCGGTGTGGTATGACGTTTGCTTAAACCTCCGCGATGCAAAGTGCCAACCGTCCGACCAGCGCGAAAAATGGAGCGGCCGACATTCTCTTCCAATGCGACCATTGCCAGGTCGCCCTGATGATCGAGAAGTCAGCGGCCGGTCTCACGGTGAATTGCCAGCGATGCGGAAAGCCGACGACGGTTCCACATTTCAGTGTGACCGGCTTTGCCAAGCCGGCGCCAGCGCAGACGCCGCCCGCGAAGCTGGCCGATTTGCAGCGGCACTTGAAAGAAAACGAATCACAGCGCACCGAGATTAACGGCTATATCAATCAGCTGAGCATCCAGCTGCACCGCTGGCAGCTACGGCTCCAGACGCTGAACGAGCGCAATAAACAGCTGGTGGACGAGATGGCCGAGCTGCGTTCCGCCGATCGTCCGCAGGTCACAAGCTAGTTGTCGGCCCGCTGGGGCAGAGCTATTCTCTGCCCGATGAGCGCAACGGCCACGGTAGAGTCGAAGCAGGCGGCGCTGCGCGGTCTCATTCGCGAAAGTGCTCCCCTGGTGGTGGCCTACTCGGGTGGAGTCGACAGCGCCTTTCTCCTGGCGATAGCGGCGGAGACGATCGGCGATCGTTGTCTCGGAGTGATCGCCGATAGCCCGAGTCTTCCGCGGCAGGCCTTGACCGATGCCCGGGCGCTGGCGCGCCGGATCGGGGCGCAGGTGGAAGTCATCGCGACCGATGAGATGCGCGACCCGTCGTACACGAGTAATCCGGTGAATCGTTGCTATTTTTGCAAAGCCGAGCTTTTCAGCAAACTGGACGGGCTTGCGCAGGACCGGGGTTTTCGCGCGATCGCCTATGGCGAGAATGCAGATGACGCGCGCCAGGTTCGCCCCGGGCGGCAGGCGGCGGCCGAGTTTCGGGTCCTTGCTCCCCTGAAGGATGTTGGCCTAACGAAAAGCGAAATCCGCGCTCTCTCGCGGGCACTGCACCTGCCGACCGCCGACGCGCCGGCGCAACCCTGCCTGAGCTCGCGCATTCCGCACGGGACCCCGGTCACCGCCGCGGCGCTGAGCATGATTGAACGCGCGGAAGCGGCGGTGCGCTCCTTCGGATTCCGTGTTTTCCGCGTCCGGCATCAAGTGGAGGCGGAACAGATTCGCGCCCGGCTCGAGATTGCGCCTAACGAGATGCCGAAGCTCGACAGCCTCGCGGAATCATTGCTCGCCCAACTGCGCGCTGTCGGCTACGACGACGCCTGGATCGACCCCCGCGGCTATCGCACCACGCCCCTCTAGCGGAAATTTGCGGAATTGTTACTTCGCCGCCACGCGACTGTAACAATCGCTCTTTAGTCTTGCCGCGTTCGGAGAAATCCGGGCCGCGGGCGCTCACCTGATCGCCCGTGCTTTAACCAACCCGCGACCTCGGTCGCAACAAAGGAGAGACGAAAATGTTCAATAAAACGATGCTCATTGCGGTCGCCGGCAGCCTGCTGTTCGGCAGCGCTCTCGCCCGTGCTCAGGATAATGGCGCCCTGCTCGAGTTGCTGGTCAAAAAGGGATTGATCAATGACCAGGAAGCCGAAGAAGTCCGCGCCGATCTGACCAAAGACAATGCCTCCACTTCGGCCGGCAAACTCAAGCTTTCCACTCCGCTCACCGAGCTCGAGATCTACGGTGATGCCCGTGTCCGCTACGAAGTTCGTAACGGTGAGACGGCCCGACCAGACACAATTAACTCGCCCGGCGACACCTTCCAACGCAACCGCGCCCGCTATCGCCTGCGCCTTGGCCTGCGCGGCACGCTGGTCGACGACTGGTTCTTTGGCATTCGCCTCGAGACGAGCACCAGCCCGCGCTCGACCAACGTCACCTTTGCTGATGACAGCAGCGCAGGAGGGCCTTTTTCCAAGGATAGCGACCGGATCAGCGTCGGGCAGGCTTACCTCGGCTACACAGGAATTCGTGATCTGACCCTCATCGCCGGCAAAATGGCGAACCCGTTTGTGACTTCCTCCATGGTGTGGGATGCAGACATTAATCCGGAAGGTCTCGCGGAGCAGTTCAAACACACCTTTAACTTCTCCTTCGGCGGGGGCACCTCGTCGGGCGGCGTCGAATCCTACAGTAAGGATGGCACGACGGTGACGAGCGCTGCGACCACTTCCGAGCCGCAAAAGATCTCGGTCGATCTCTATGCGACCTTCGGCCAATTCGTCTATGACGATACGAATCCGGAGAACCCGATCGGGCCGAATCCCACCGGCCTGCCGGAAAACGATTCCTATCTCCTGGGCTGGCAGGTTGGCGCGAAAATAAACTTCCCCCACAACTTCTACTTCCAACTCTCTCCCACTCTCTATAACTACACGGGCACGGGTGACACCTTCGCCAGTCGCTTCGTCGGCGATCCGGCCTTCCGCGTGATCGACCCGGTGACTGGGGTAGTGACGACGATTACGCCGAACCAGACCGGAGCGAACAACCTTCTCGTCTTCGACCTTCCGATGGAGATCGGCTGGAAGTTTGGCGAGCTACCCGTCAAAATCTTTGGGGAATATGCCCGTAACTTCTCGGGAGACGACCGGGCGATATCCGCGGGACATCCTGACAAGACGGATTCGGTTAACGCTTACCAGATCGGAGCGGGCTTGGGCAAAGTGAAGGAGAAGGGCTCATGGGAGCTCCGTGGCTTCTGGCAGCATGCCGAGCAATTCGCGCTCGACCCGAACCTGGTTGACTCCGATATTTTCGACAGCCGGGTAAACATGGAAGGCTTTGCCATTATCTTTGGTTATGCGCTGAGCGACGCGGTGGTCGCCAACCTGACCTATGCGCACGGCTGGCCGATCGACTCCGACCTGGGCACAGGTGGCGTTGGCGACATTGGCATCAACCCGGTGGATGACTACGACATCCTCCAGGCCGATCTCAGCTTCAAATTCTAACACTCGTCCCTCCTAGATTCCTAAAAACATGAAAACAACACTACTTATCATTACCGCAGCCCTGGGCTTGACCGCCGCGCAGGTTCACGCCGAACGGCTCGTCATCAAAGGCTCCGACACTCTCGGCGCCAAGCTCGTGCCCCAGCTGGCTGAGGCCTTCAAGGCCCAGCATCCTGACACCACCTTCGACATCGCCGCCGAAGGCTCGACCACCGGCATCGCCGCCATCATCGATGGCACGGCCCAGATCGGCATGGCGAGCCGCCGCGCCAAACCGACGGAAGTCGGCGCCGCGTCCGGCAAAGGTGTGAACATGAAGCCGACCATCGTTGCCTACGACGGCATTGCGGTGATTGTGAGCTCCGCCAATTCGATCAAAGGCCTGACGAAAAAGCAGGTCGAACAGATCTTCACGGGTGAAGTCACTGACTGGAGCGCGGTCGGCGGTAATCCGGGAAAGATCTCGGTCTATACACGCAACACTTCCTCTGGCACCTACTCCGATTTCAAGGAGCTGGCGATGAAGAAGCGTGACTATGCCCCGAGCGCGCAAAAGATGGCGGGCAATGAGCAGATTGCCTCGGAAGTCGGCAAGAATGCCAATGGCATCGGCTATGTCGGGCTGGCTTATGACAAGGCGACGGGCGTGAAAGTGATGCCGATCGATGGTGCGCTGCCCTCTGTAAAAAGCGTGCAGGCCAAGAGCTACCCCTATGCGCGACCCACCTTCTACTACACGAATGGCGAACCAGGCGGAGTGGCGAAGGAGTTCGTCGACTTCACTCTTAGCCCTGGAGGTCAGAAGATCGCTCTGCAGGTCGGCTTCGTGCCGGTAAAGTAACTCTAATAGAGATCAGTTAGGTTGCAATAAACCCGTCGGAGGCAACTCCGGCGGGTTTACTTTGCGCTTGCCGCGGCCCGAGGGGGCTCCTGAAACGGTTAGCGAGGTCGACTCAGCGACGCCAGGCAGTCTCGAATCACTCCTTTAGTTGCGGAGCAGGGCATACTTCCTCGCACCACTCCTCGATTTTCTGCCGAATCTCATCGCGAATCTCGCGCAGCTTTCTCAGCTTCTCTTCGCAGCTGCCGGTGAGCACCGAAGGATCGGGGAAACTCCAGTGCAGGCGAGTCGCCGGCCCCGGAAAGATGGGGCATCTTTCCGCGTTTGACTCATCACAGACCGTGATGACGTAGGCAAACAGCTCTCCCGTCTTCCAGACGTCGAACACTTTTTTGGTTCCCTTTTTCGAAATATCCAAGCCGACCTCCGCCATCGCATCGACAACCAGCGGGTTGAGTGTTCCTTCTTCCAGCCCGGCGCTCTGGGCCGCAAAGAAATCGCCACAGGTATAGTTGAGCCACGCCTCCGCCATCTGGCTGCGCGCGCTGTTGTGAACACAGATGAAGAGCACTTTGGATTTTGTCATAAGTTAGTTGGATTCAAT
>JALYQE010000050.1 GCA_030855965.1 Verrucomicrobiota bacterium
TCGTCGCGGTCGCGCAGTTCGCCTTCGAGCTGCCGGGTCTCGACCGCCTCGAGGATCTCTCCAAAAAGTGGCCCGGGTTTCATCCCCAGCGCGATCAGGTCGTTCCCCGTCACTAGCGGCGGTGGGATGATCGGCTGGTGGGCGAATTCCTCCTGTTTGCCGCGAAGGAAGTCGTAATTGTCGAGCATGCCGTGACTGCTCGCGCAGTCGACGCGATGGAGCTCGAGTTCGTCGACAAAAGTTGGGCGAGCGATGAAGCGTTTCAGTTTTGCGACCCGCATGTTGGGCACGTCCTTGAAGACCATGTGCTGCCGCACGGCCTCGACCGTAGCCTCGATCTCGGCTCGCGAAAAACGGAGCCGCTCCATCAGAGCCTCGGTCATTTCCGCACCGATGCGGTCGTGGCCATTGAAGCGAATGCGGCCTTCCGGGTCGACCGACGCGGTCGGCGGCTTGCCGATATCGTGCAAGAGAACACTGAAGACGAGCGGCAATGACACCTCGTTAGGCAAAAGCCCCAGCATCAGCCGGGTGTGCCGGAAAACATCGCCTTCCGGATGATATTGCGGCGGCTGTTCGCAGCCCTTCATCTCCTCCAGCTCGGGCAGGATCTGCTTCATCAGCCCGCTGGCATCGAGCAGGTCCCAGCCCCGGGTGCGCAGCGGGGAAAGGAAAATCCGTACCAGCTCTTCCCGGATTCGCTCCGCGCTGATCTGGCCGATCGTGTCCGCCGCCTGTCCGATCGCCTCCCAGGTTGCGGTCTCGATTTCGAAGTCGAGCACGGTGGCGAAGCGAATCGCGCGCAGGAGGCGAAGGCGATCCTCGGCAAAACGCTGCGCCGGATCGCCGATCGCCCGCACCACCCGGGCTGCGAGGTCGTCGCGGCCGCCGACATAGTCGATCAACTTGTCGTTAGGCGGATCGTAGAACATCCCGTTGATTGTGAAATCGCGACGCCGTGCGTCTTCCTCGGGTGAGGAAAAGTGCACCTCGGCCGGGTGCCGGCCGTCGAGGTAGGCGCCGTCGGCGCGAAAAGTCGCGACCTCGAATTGGAGATCATTTTCCAGGACGACGATGACCCCGAAATGCGCCCCGACCGCGTAGGTGCGAGGAAAAATTTTCTGGACCGCTTCCGGTCGGGCATCGGTTGCGATGTCGATGTCTTTCGGAGGCTGGCCGCGGACGAGATCGCGCACACAACCGCCCGCGAAATAGGCGACGTGACCGGCCGCGCGCAGGCGGTCGACGAGCGCGCGCGCGGTCGCAAGCATGGGCGTTTCTTCCCTCTGGCTCGCGGCGGGATTCACAAGAACACGCTCGCTGGTGGGGCTCCGCCTGTCGAGGGCAGGGACTCGTTAGTCGGCCGCGGCCGTTTTGCGCGAATCGCGGAAGGAATAAACCATGAAGCAGACCACTGCGATGCAGATGCAGGAGTCGGCGACATTAAAAGCCGGCCACGGATTGGCAAAGGGGAGGTGCAAATAGAAAAGGAGAAAATCGATCACGGCCCCGTGGAGAAGGCGATCGGTGAGATTGCCGAGAACGCCGGCGAGGAGCAGGCCGAGCGCGAAGCGACGCCACGGATCGCGCGGTTCCTTGCGCGTCAGCAGGTAGGTGACGACGACCAGCGCGATAAAGGATAGGGCGATGAAAAAACCGTTGTTGTTGCGGAAGGAACCAAAGGCCGCGCCGGTGTTGGTGACGTGGACGAGGGTGAAGAAATCCGGGACGATGACATGCGCCTCCTGCGGCTCGATGAAGCGAAGGACGAGATATTTCGTCACTTGATCGAGGACATAGAGGGGGAGGGTGAGGAAGAGCAAAAGTTTCATGAGCGGGATTCCATCACCTCGGCGCAGCGGTCGCACAGGTCCGGATGACCGGCGATCGTGCCGACGGCCTCGCGATGGCGCCAGCAGCGGCCGCACTTTTTGTGAGGCGTGAGGCTGACGGTGGCGCCCGGTTCCTCGGCTGCTTCCAGTTTCAGGTCGCTCAGGATGAAAAATTCCTCCAGTTCCTCGCGCGGAATGTCGGTGGCAAATCGTTGGTCGCAGCGCAGGGCGACGGTGGCTTCAAGCGCGTTGCCGATGAGTTTTTCCTGGCGAGCTTTTTCAATCGCCTGGCTAATCACGCCCCGGAGCTTGAGGAGCTCCTCCATGTTTTCCCTAACGACTGTATCGCGCAGGTTGCCCTGCCGCTCGGGAAAACACTGGAGGTGGACCGAGCTGTTGTCGCCGAGGTAACCCCACGCTTCCTCCGCGGTGAAAGCGAGGATCGGCGCGAGCAGCCGGCAGAGCGCGTCGAAGATCTGGTGCATCGCCATTTGCGTGGCGCGGCGGCGGCGCGAGCCGGGCGTGTCGCAATACATCCGGTCCTTCGTGATATCGACGTAGAGGCTGCTCAGGTCGACGGCGCAGAACTGATTGAGGGTGTGGTAAACCTTGTGGAATTCGTAGGCCGCGTAGGCCGCCCGGCATTCTTCGATCACCTGCTGGAGGCGATCGAGGATCCAGCGGTCGACGAGGGTCAGGTCTTCGGGCCGGATTTCCTCTTTTCCGGGTTCGAAATCGTGCAGGTTGCCTAACAAGATTCGGAGCGTGTTGCGGATGCGGCGGTAGGTGTCGCCGAGCCGGGTAAACATTTCCTCGGAGAAGGGAACGTCGTCGGTGTAATTGACGCTGCTGACCCACAGCCTAACGAGATCGGCGCCGTGCCGGCCGACGAAATGGCCCGCGTCCATCGGCTTGCTATAGGTGCTCGACTTGGAAATCTTTTTCCCGTCGACATCGACTACGAAGCCGTGCGTGACGCAGGTCTTGTAAGGCGCGCGATCATGCAGCGCGACGCTCGTCATGAGCGAGGATTGAAACCAGCCGCGATGCTGGTCGGTCGCCTCCAGATACATGTCGGCCGGATCGCGCAGCTCGGGGTGGGGCGCGCAGACGGCGCGATGCGAAACGCCGCTGTCGATCCAGACGTCGATCGTGTCGTTGCGATGGCGGGTGCCTCCCGGGAGATCGAGGGCGGCGGCGAGCGCGGCGTCGTCGAGTTCGAACCAGACGTTGGAACCGCGCTCGGCCACGAGATCGGCGAGGCGTCGGATCCATTCCGGCTCGAGGAGCGACTTGCCTTCGGCGGAATAAAATACCGGCAGAGGCACGCCCCAGCTGCGCTGGCGCGAGATGACCCAGTCGGGTCGCGATTCGACCGTTCCGGCGATGCGATTTTCGCCCCAGGCCGGCAGCCAGGTGACGTCGCCGATAGCCTTGAGCGCTTGCGCGCGCAGGTCGTCGATGCGGATGAAAAACTGTTCGACGGCGCGGAAGATGATCGGCGTTTTGGAGCGCCAGCAATACGGATAGGAGTGCGGGTAGGCCTGCTCGGCGATGAGCATGCCGCGCTCGCGCAGGAGCCGGACGATGTCGGCATTAGCGTCGAAAACGTATTTACCGACAAGTTCGGGCAAGCCAACTTCCTCGGTGTAGCGGCCGTGGTCGTCGACCGGCGATAGAATCGGGAGGCCGTTGCTTTTGCCTAACGAATAGTCGTCGTCGCCATGGCCGGGCGCGATGTGGACGGCGCCGGTGCCGGTGTCCATGGTGACGAAGTTGGCCGTCAGGACAATCGCGGTGCGGGGGAGGAAGGGGTGTTGCGCGCCGATGCCCTCGAGCTTGCTCCCAGGAAAATTCTGGGGCGGTTCGCCCGCCGGCTGCCAGCCAGTCGCGGCCGCGAAAGCTCCGGCCAGGCTCTCGGCCAGGATGAGTGTTTCCGATTCTTCGCCGCGGGTGAAGCGCTGCGCGACGTAGCGTTCCTTTTCGTGGACGGCGATGGCGAGATTCGCCGGCAAGGTCCACGGCGTGGTCGTCCAGATGACGAGGCTGGCCTTGTCTTTCCACGCGCCAGTGACGACGGGGAATTTCACGTAGACCGCGGTGTCCTGGCGGTCCTGATATTCAACCTCGGCCTCGGCCAGGGCGGTCTGCGCGCCGGTGCTCCAGAAGACGGGCTTCATCGATTCGTAGACCAGCCCGCGCTCCACGAAGACGGCGAAAGCGCGCAGAATCTCGGCTTCGTAGGCCGGGTTCATGGTCAGGTAAGGATTTTCCCAGTCGCCGAAGACGCCAAGGCGCTGGAACTGCTCGCGCTGGATGTCGATGAATTTTCGGGCAAACGCTTCCGAGCGCTGCCGCACTTCGAGCGGGGAAAGGCCCCGCGTTTCCTTCACCACCTTGTATTCGATCGGCAAGCCATGGCAGTCCCATCCCGGCACAAAGGGCGCCCGGAAACCGGCCATGGTTTTGGATTTCACGACCAGGTCCTTGAGGATCTTGTTCAGGGCCGTGCCCATGTGGACGTCGCCGTTGGCGAAAGGCGGGCCGTCGTGCAGGACGAAAAGTTCGCCCTCGGCGCGAGCGGTTTGGATTTGGTCGTAGAGGCGCGCTTCCTGCCAGGAGCGGAGGATCTCGGGTTCGCGGGTGGCGAGGCCGGCCTTCATCGGAAAATCCGTTTTCGGCAGGTTGAGAGTTTCCTTGTAGTTCTGGCTCATCGCGGAGCGGCGACGCTAACATTCAGCCTCGGAAAAGCAACGCGCCTGCCCCCGGCGGCGGGGGCATCGCCCGCGGGCGCGAACCTGGCCTAACGAGAGGCAAATGCGCCTAACGACTTGGATTTTTTGTTTTGACGTCGGCGAGATGCGGTTAGAGTCGCGGCCGATGGGTGCGATTCTTCGAGCTGCATGAGGCGCTATCTTCCGTTCATAATCATCATCTTCGTGGCCCTGGTGACGGTCGGCGTTGCGACCGCGGTCTATCGCTCGAAGATGCATCCCGCTGCTTCGGGCACCGTCTCGGCCCCGCCGAGTCCGACCCCCGCGACCGGCGCGACGGCTGAAAAAGAGGACGAATCCGTCCACGCGCGCGGACCGCGCACGGCGCCGGTGACGATGGAAGTTTACGGCGATTTCCAATGTCCCTCATGTGCCCTGGCTGCGACCGTGGTCCACGAGCTGCAGAAGGAATTTGAACCGCAGGTGCGGGTCGTTTTTCACCAGTTCCCTCTCGCGATGCACAAGCACGCGGTGACGGCGGCAATGGCGTCGGAGGCGGCCGGGTTGCAGGGGCATTTCTGGGAAATGCACGACATACTTTATAAGTTCCAGCATGTCTGGAGCAGGGCGTCCGACGCTTCCGCTTTTTTCGCGAACTACGCGGAGTCGATCGGGCTCGATACCGGCCAGTTTGCGATGGACTCGAAGAGCCCGGAAGTGCAGGCGCGGGTGATCTCGGAGGGCGATGCCGGAGTGGCACGCGGGGTGAAGAATACGCCGACGATTTTCATTAACGGCCGGGAAGTGCGCAATAGCTTCCGGCCGGAAGTATTGAAACAGGCAATCGAAGACGCGCTCGCGGAAAAGAAGAAGTCTTAACTTGGCGGCCAAGAACAAAAGAGAGCCTGAGCAAGGATCGACCGCCCGCCGGCCGGGGTCGTCGCC
>JALYQE010000058.1 GCA_030855965.1 Verrucomicrobiota bacterium
CTCTTTCCTCAGTCGTTTGCAGCGGCGCAAAACGATCCGCCCGAAAGCCGCGTTCGATCCCATGCGCGTTGAGCGGCCCGCTGATCTCGCAAAGATAAACCGCGATTTCGCCTTCGTCGCCGGTTAGCCCGACCCCGGGGACGATGTCGCGGATGGTGTAGGTGGAGCCTTCTTTCGGCAACTCATGGTAGAGCTGCTCGATCCCGAGCGGGAAGCGGCCGTTCACACAGACGACTTTCTGATTCGGCAGAAACATGCCGCTATTCTATCACAGGCCGCCGGATCTAACTACCCGGGGTCGGGTTGCGATTCGGATAGGGCGGGATCGGCGGCAGCTCGTAATTCTTGTTCTTCATCTCCGCCTGCACCTCCTGGATGCCGCGGTCGAGTTGCTGATCTTCGCCGCGGAATTCCTTTGCCGGATCGTTATCGACCACGATATCCGGCTCAACGCCTTTGCCTTCAATCGCCCATTCCTTTCCATCCGGCGTATAAGGGGCGAACTCGGGCCGGAAAAGCTGGCCGCCATCGAGCAAGGGGAGGGGGTTGCGAATCCCGACCACGCCGCCCCAGGTGCGTTTGCCGATCAGTTTGCCCAGTCCCATCGCCTTGAAACGGTAGGGAAAGAGATCGCCATCCGAAGCCGAGAATTCGTTGATCAATGTGACCATCGGTCCGAGGAAGACGTGCGGCGGATTGGTTTGCGGAATGCCGTTGCGCGACATCTCGACGAGGACGAGGGAGCGGCGGAGACGCTCGATGACGAGCGGCGAAACAAAACCGCCGCCGTTCCCGCGCACGTCGATGATCAAGCCCTTCTTGCGCAGTTGCGGGAAGAAACGCTTGGTGAATTCGTTCAGCCCGTCCTCACCCATATCCGGGATATGGAGATAGCCGACCTGGCTGCCGGTTTTCTTGTTCACGTACTCGATGTTGCGCTGGACCCAGTCGAGGTAATAGAGCGGAGACTCATCCGCGGTCGGCACGACCGTGATGTCGCGCGCTCCGTCTTCACTCGCCTTTGAGTTCACCCGCAGCGTCACCTGCTTGTCGGCGGTGCCGATGAGGGCGTCGTAGAGATTCGGCAGGCTCGAGACCGGCGTGCCGTTGATCGCGAGAATGAAGTCGCCCGGCTTTACGTTCAGCCCGATGGCGGTGAGCGGGGAACGCGTCTCCTTTTCCCAATTCTCGCCCGGCAAAATGCGGTCGATGCGATAAGCCCGGCTCGCCGGATCGCGCGAAAGCTCTGCGCCGAGCAGACCGAGCTTGATCCGCGGCGTCTCGGGCCGTTCGCCGCCGGCGACGTAGGCATGGCCGTTATTTAACTCTCCGATCAACTCACCGATGAGGTAAGTCAGATCGTTGCGATGATTCACATAAGGCAGGAGCGAGGCATACTTGTCGCGCATTACCTTCCAATCGACGCCGTTCATGTTCGGCGCGTAAAAGAAGTCGCGCATCTGGCGCCAGGCTTCGTGATAAATCTGCTTCCATTCCACGCGCCGGTCGGCCATGACGTCGAGGCCTTTCAACTCGAGCTTGTGATCCTTCGTTTCGAGCTTCTCCTTTGGCAGGTCGATGATCGAGTACTCCTTTTCGATCTTCACCAGCATCTTTTTCCCATCAAAGCTGATCTGGTAAGTGTTCACATCGCCCAGGACGGTTTCTTTCCGGTCCTTCAGGTCATAGAAACAGAGATGCCATTTCAGGTCTTCGGGGCCGCCCTCTTCTTCGCCGGTTCGGTCGCCCACCGTGCGCCGTAGATAAAAAAGGCGATCGTCAATCAGGCGGAAGTTGACGTAAGTGCCCGGGCTAATCTCCAAGGCGGCGATGCGCTCCTGAATTCCGTCGAGATCGACCTTTACCGTAACCGGCTTGCGCGCCTTGTCGTCCTTCTTGCCATCGCCCTTGTCGCCTTCCCCCTTCTTATCTTTGTCCCTTTCTTCTTCGGCCTTGCCGACTTCGTCGCTGCGTGGGCCGAGGGGCGACGCCGTATCCTTGGCCAGCATCAACAAGTAGATCCGCTGCATGTCGACGTAGACATTTTGAAATTCAAGGTCGCCAAAGGTCGGTTTGAAATCCCGGCTCGAGGCGAGCATGAGATACTTGCCGTCGTCGCTGAAGGCGACCCGCCCGGAGTTATACCATTCGTTAGTCACGGGCGTCGCCTGCTTGCTCGCGAGCGAATAGAGATAGACCCGGGACTCTCCGTTTACTTCCGGCTGGCCCCAGGCAATCCACTGGCTGTCGGGCGACCAATCGTAGGACTCGATCTCGAACGCCTTCGCCTGCGCCATTTCCGTGACCGCTTTGCTGGCCACATCGACATAACGCAAGCGCTGCAGGCGATCGCTCCAGAGCAGCTTCTTGCTGTCGGGTGACCAGATCGGCTGGTAGAAATAAGTGTCCGCGCCCTTGGTCAACTGCTGCGGCTGGCCTTTCCCGTCCTGTGAGCGGACATAGAGCTCGTTCTCGCCGGTCTCATCGGAGTTATAGGCGATCCATTTGCCATCGGGCGACCAGACCGCGTCGCGCTCGTGCGCGTGCGACGTCTTGCCCAAGGCCCGCGCCGCTCCGTCTTTTGTGGGCACCGAGAAGAGATCGCCCCGCGCCACCACCACCGCTCGCTGGCCGTCTGGCGCGAGATTGACCGACTCGGTGTGTTTCGAGGCATCGACGAATGCAGTGCGACCAGAAGCGAAATCTTCCCGAATGCGGATGGGGACCGCGGTCGCCTTGCTGCTGGCGAGGTCATAGCGCCAGATCTGGCCAGCTTGCTCGAAGACGATCGCGTCTTTCCCAATCGTCGGAAACTTGATGTCGTAGTCCTTGAAAGTGGTGAGCTGTTTGGCTTCCTTCGCGCCGGGTTCGATCGAGAAAAGGTTCATCCGGCCGTCACGGTCGGAGGCGAAATAGACCCGGTTGTCCGGCCCCCACATCGGGCAAATGTCCTGGCTCGGATTGTTCGTCAGGTTTTCCGTCGTCTGGTTCTTGAAGTCGTAAACCCAGATATCGTCCGCCATTCCGCCGCGATAATGTTTCCAGGTGCGGAATTCGCGGAAGACGCGGTTGAACGCCATCTTGGAATCGTCCGGCGCGAAGGAGACGAATCCGCCACGCGGCACCGGGAGACGCTTGGGCAGTTCCGCATCCAGGCCGACCGTTTCGAGATCGCCGATGAAGGAATTAAAGGAAGTGCGGCGGGAGCGGAAGACGACGCGCGGCTGAGTTTTTTCCCAGCCCATCACGATGTTGTTCGGGCCCATCCGGTCTGAGACGTCGTCCCGGCCGAGCGTGGCTGTGGTCGTTAGACGTTTCGGTTCACCGCCGTCGCCCGGCATGACGTAGACCTCGGTGTTGCCGTCGTACTGCGAGGTGAAGGCGAGCTGATTTCCATCCGGGGAAAAGTGCGGAAAGGAGCTGTAACCGGGCCCGCTCGTTAGGCGCCGCGCCGTGCCGCCGGCTGTCGCGACGGTGTAGAGCGCGCCGCTGTAGGTGAAAACGATCTGGTCCCCATTGGTCGTCGGGAAACGAAGCAGGCGCGTGGTGTCAGGAAGATTTTGCGCGGAAATGACTCCGCCGGGGAGAACGATGGCGGCAACGAGAAAGAGAGAGCGGAAAAGTCGGGTCTGGATACGCATAAGGATGAGAATGAATGAGTTGGCAAACTGGGCTTTGACGAAATGGGACGCAACCGTGATTTTGTGCGGAGTCGCTTTCTCAAGGCTGGCGCGGTGCGCGGTGGAAGGTTACAGGATGAAATCGCCTTTTCTTTTCCCGGGCGCAATCGACCAGCCTGGTTTCAATTCCAGCGTCCACCCTTCGCCGGCAAGCGCCGGTGGAGTCCTGTTTGTCGGCTGCGAGAGCGTGATCTGCGAGAAGTCAGCCCGGAGAAGAGCGCCGCCGCTCGTCACGGTCAGGATACCCCAGTCATCCACCACCCGGATATTGGGATAGACCGTGCCTAACGACTCCAGGGGCACGAGATTTCCGGGATCGAACTGCATGCTCATCTGGCGGAGGGGGATTTTGAGAACGGCGCCCTCGACCAGCCGCGCCCGATACCCGGCGGCCAGGGTGCGCCGCGTTTTTTCGCGTTCGTTCTCCTGCGCGGCCAGGCGGGCGCTGTCGTAATTGCGCGCCCGTTCCTCGGCCGCGTCCGGGACATTCGACGGAAGTTTGATCTGGGCAGCCTGGAGGAGGGCCGCCGCCAGATCCGTTTTCGGATCGAGACGTTCCCGCCAGGAAGCCCCGGCGGCATCGAGCAAAAGCCCATAGGCCGGCCCGTTGGCGTAGGCGAACGAACGGACAAACGTTTCTTTTCCTGGCGCTTCCTTCAACTCGCCCTCGATCACGCACTGCGCCAAGTCAGGCGCGCCGGAGAGCTTCACCCCGGTGTATTCCGCGAGGCCCTCGTGCATTTCCATCGCGTTTTCTTCCACGGCTGCTCCCGGAAAAATCGCCCGCCGGCGTTCGCGGAAGAGGATGGCGTCGGTAATCGCTCGGGTTCGGTCCGCGGCCTCCGCCGCGAGTGCCGCCGCCAGCGCCCGCCATTCCAACTGCAGCCAATAACGCCCATCGCGGGTATCGAGATGATGATTCGCGGCCGCGGTGGCCGGCAGTCCGATCTGGTCCTGCATCCGGTGCCACAGCTCGTGCAACAGGAGAGTGGCGCGCTTCTCGCGCTCCGGCGGCAAAGGGAGCAGGATCATCGACCACTTGCCGCCCGCCCAATCGAGCGCGGTGTTGGCCAGGTTGACGTCCATGGGAATCTCGCCCCGCAGGACCGGACCGACCCGCGCGAGGCGGCCCTGCGGATCAGGTTGATTGGCGTAGGCGATCCGGGTTGTGGGATCGACCAGGAGGAGGCCGCCGCCTAACGACACTCCCCAGAGCGCTCCGCCGTCCGCGCGTGTGATCGCATCCACTTCCTGGAAGTATTGCAACGCCTCGCGGCCCGTGATCGCCTCGGCCGCCGCAAGGTACGGGCAGTTGCCGAGGACAAAAAGAAGGGCGGCCGGGAGAAGGCCTCGGAGAAATTTGGTCATGCTGTTCTTTATGAAGACGCCGCCGCGCAGGAGATTTGTCTGCCCATTCCCAATCATCGCCCGCTTTGTTCCGCCGTCCTTCCGTTGACAATAAAAATGCCGAATGATAATTTCGCGCCAATTCGTGCGGGGAGGATTTGTTAGGCTGCACGAAGAAACCTCTGCAAACGCCACTTGAAACTCAGGTTCTAGTCCTTAACCGTCTCTGGCAGGCGGTCAATGTCTGCTCGGCGCGTCGTGCTTTTACCCTCCTCTACCAGGGGCACGCCCAGGTTGTCTCGGCCGATCAGCAGAATAACTTCGCGACGCATGATTTCGCCAGCTGGCGGGATTTCTCCGTCCGCGCGCCGGAAGCCGAGCATGAAATGGTCACGACCATTTCATGGAAGATCCGAGTCCCGCGCGTCATCGTCCTCCTCCTCTTCGACCGGCTGCCGAAGAAGGAAGTAAAATTTACCCGGCACAATGTTTTCGAGCGCGACAACAACACCTGCCAGTACTGCGGGAAAATTTTCGAGCGCCAGGAGCTGAACCTCGATCACGTCCATCCCCGCGACAAAGGCGGCCTAACGACCTGGGAAAACGTGGTCTGTTCCTGCATCCCCTGCAATACGCGGAAGGGCAACCGGCTGCCGCACCAGGTCCACATGACGCTCATCCGCAAACCGAAGCGCCCGAAATGGCGGCCCTTCGTTCACGTCACCTTCAACAGCCAGCAGCACGAAAGCTGGCGGCACTTCGTCGATCTCGCCTACTGGAACGTCGAACTCAGCGATTAGGGTTGTAAATGGTTAAATCGTGAATCGAGAATCGGCGCCGATTTCGCGATGCACGACTTCCTCCTCGAGCCGCCACCGCTCCACCCATTCCTCGGTCATTGCGTCCGCTTGGCGAACCGTCCTTGGCGGTCCGAGCGAGAAGCCAGGGGGCGGCCGAATATGCAGAAAATCCAGCACCCGCGCGACGGTGGCCGGATAGTCGGCGCAGAGATCTTCGTAGGTAATCGTGAGTGGCGCGATGGCGTTGCGGTGAAAAAATTCCTCCCACATTTCCTCGGAACGTTGTGCCGAAAGAAGGCAATGAGCGATCAACTTCGAGTCAAATGCCGGTTCGGGCGCCGCCTGGTTTTCGCGATCGCTGACCCACAAATCTGTTTGCATGGCGCGCGCTTTGGAGATGGCCTGACGCAGTTTATCCTCGCGCGTGAGCTGGATGCAACGCAGCCGCGGAAAGGCCGCGCGAAGGATTTCGATCTCAGGCGCATCCGGGCGGCCAAATTCACCTGAATCGCGGAGCTGCGCGATGAGCCGATCCAAATCCCAGGGCTCCATCCGAAAGCCAAAAACCGCGTTGGCTGTGGCGGTGGCGCCGATGATGCCGCGTACATAGTGGCTGAAGCGACGGGCCGAATCGAATCCGTAGCGGACGCTATATTTCTGCGCCAGCTGCTCGTGGAAGTATTGCAAGGGCCGCCCCGCCAGATCAGTGGAGCGCAAGCCGGCCGAGAGCAGATGACCGCCTGAACGCGCGACGGCGCAGAGGGCGTAACATTGAGTGGGATGAAATAAATGATGGAGAAGACCAAACATGATTCGCGTCGCTGCAACCGAATTTGCCTAACGATGTGGAATTTGTCGAGAGCCGTGATCGTTTTCAGGCTTTGTCACTTGAGCGCGTTTAGGATCGGCATCGGATAAACACCAAGCACGAAAATGGCGGCGATCAGAACCGTCATCGCGACGCGTGAAAGCGGGCTCACCTGAATGGGTGCGGCATCGGGCGCCGGCTCGAGCCAGTACATCGCCCGCACCACTTTCAGATAATAATAAAACCCGCAACCGACCGTGATCAAGCCGATGGCGACGAGGAGCGTTTGTTGTTGCCGGATGGCCGCGTCGAAGATGAAAAATTTTCCAAGAAACCCGACGGTGAATGGCACCCCGGCGAGAGAAATCATCCCGATCAACATCGCAAAGGCGAGAAACGGAGAGCGCTTCGCGAGCCCGGCGTAATCGTCGATCTGGTTGGTGCCGTGGTTTCCAACCACGATCAGGACGGCAAAACAGAGCAGCGTCATGAGCAGGTAGGCGACGAGATAATAAGCCACCACCGCGCCCGAAAATGTGACCACGCCGATGAGGAGATAGCCCGCATGCGCGATGCTCGAGTAGGCGAGCAGACGCTTCAGGTTGGTTTGTGGGAGCGCGGCCAAATTCCCATAGATCAGGGTGAGGGCCGCGACCACGACAAGAAGCCGGCCGATCTGCGGCAACATCGAAAACGGCGCCAGGACACGGAGCAGGACCACGAACCCCGCCGCCTTCGAGCCGACCGAAAGGAAGGCCGTCACGGGCGTCGGCGCGCCTTGATAAACATCCGGCACCCAAATCTGAAACGGCACCGCCGCGATCTTGAAGCCGAGCGCGACGAGCACGAGCGAGATGCCGAAGAGCAGGGGGATGGGATCGATCTCCTGCCGCGCCAGCACCTCGCCGATGCGGGCGAGGTTGGTCTCGCCAGTCACGCCGAAAATCCAGGTGATCCCATAAACCAAAAACCCGGTCGAGAGCGCGCTCAGGATGAGATATTTCACCCCGGCCTCGAGCGTCGCCGGATCGCGCCGGGTAAAACTAACGAGGACGTAGAACGACATCGTGACCAGCTCGAGCGAGACGAAGATCATCACGAAATCGACCGCCGAAGCCATCCACATCAACCCCGCACAGGTGAAAATCGGGAGGGTGAAGAATTCTCCCAGCCCGGCGTGCGGATTCGCGCCCGGCACGCCCATCCGGACTTTCGGGGCGTAATCGATCGCCATCACGAGGACGAGAATGGTGGTGACGAGAGCGAAGCGTTTGAAAAAGATCGCGAGCGGATCGGCGGTGTAGAAACTCCAGAAACCCGTCGGCGCCGCGGCCGGTGCTGGAGCGAGAAAGAAACTGGCGACGAGCACGACGACAAGCCCGCCAATGGCCGCGTAGGCGACGCCGCGGCGATCGGTCTTCCCGGCAAACGATTCCACCAGGAGCAAAAACAATCCCCAGAGGAGCACGGCGATTTCGAGAGCAGGCGCGGGAATCATCGGTTGGCGGCGACAGGCGCGGAGAATGTCGGCCGGAGGAGCCGGAGGAAGGTGTTTGGGAAAAAGCCCACGATCATGGTCGCCGCGATCAGGAGCACGATCGGCAACCGGACCGCGCGCGCGAGATCGGGCGGGGCGTTCAGGCGTTCGTTAGGCGGGCCCATGAAGATCGCCCGGTAGGCGCGCAGCATGTAGACCGCGGAGATGACCACGCCCCAGAGCGCGAGAACGGTCGCGACCTGGAAAATATGAAAGCCCTGCCACTCCGCGCCGACGCCGAAGGCGCCGAAGAAGACCATCACCTCCGCGGCGAAGTTGGCGAAGCCCGGGAGCCCGATCGAGGCAAAAGTGGCGACGCCAAACGCGAATCCGGCAAACGGCATCAGCTTGCCCAGGCCCCCGAGGTCGGAGAAGACGAGCGTTCCCGTGCGGGCCCGGATTTCGCCCGCCAAGGCAAAAAGCAGCGCGATTGAAATGCCGTGGGCAAACATGAGAATGGCCGCGCCATTGAGCCCGATGACATTGGCGCTCGCGATCCCGAGGAAGATGTAGCCCATGTGCATCACGCTCGAGTAGCCGAGCATCCAATCGAGCCGTTTCTGCGCGATCGTAACCAGGCCGACATAGATGATGTTGCCTAACAACAGCACGATGAGCAGCGTCTGCCAGTGTCGGGCGCCTTCCGGGAGCAAGGGCAACGCAATTCGGAGCAGGCCGTAAAGTCCGAACTTCTTCAAAACGCCGGCGTGCAACATCGCGGCCGGGGCCGGCGCGGAGGCGTACGCTTCCGGCGCCCAAGTGTGAAAAGGGAAGAGCGAAATTAAAACACCGAAGCCAACGAGAAGAAGGAAGAAGATCTGGTTTTGCGCCCGGGGCAGAATGCCGCCGTTGGCCGCCACCTCCTGCAACACGCGCAGGTCGAAGCTGCGCACGTCCGCCGGGACACTGCGGTAGAGGAGGATCAACCCAAGAAGCAAAACGAAGCTGCCGAGCCCGAGATAAATCGTGATCTTCCACGCCGCCGCCGATCGGTTGCCGGAGCCCCAGATGCCGATGAGGAGAAAGGTCGGGATCAGGGCCAGCTCGTGGAAGGCATAGAAGAAAAACAAATCGAGCGAAGCAAAGGCGCCGATCGCGCCGCCC
>JALYQE010000081.1 GCA_030855965.1 Verrucomicrobiota bacterium
TGCCGCCCGCGGAGCCAACAAGTTTTGCCGCCCCGCCTCGCGATGCCGTCGAACTCCCGGCTTTTTCGTTTTCAATCCGGACGCTCTCACCGATATTTCCCCCGATGGACGAGCCTTCTAAAGATCCGGCCGAAGCCCTCTTGCGCACCTACAGCGCGGGTGGCGGGATCAATTATCTCGACGCCGCCGCCACCCTGCCCTCGCGCCCCGCCATCGACGTGGCCTGCGTCGAGTTGCTCAGCCTGCTTTTTCCCGGCTTCCATGGCGAACCTGTCGTGCACCCGGGCGATTTGCCTGCGCTCACCCGCAGCCGCATTCGTTCTCTCCATGCCCGGCTCCACCCGGAGATGTGCAAAAGCCTCGCCCGCAAAGGCAGCAACGGCTCGGTCGAACCGGATGCCGATCGTATTCTGCGAAGCTTCTTCGGCCAGCTCGCGGGCGTGCGCGAAATGCTCTGGACCGATATCGACGCCGCCTATGAAGGCGACCCGGCCTCGACCAGTTTCGAAGAAGTCATCCTCGCCTATCCGTCGCTCGAGGCGATCGCGATCCAGCGCCTGGCGCACATTCTTTACCACACCAACCTCCCGCTCATTCCTCGCATGATGACGGAATGGGCCCACGGCCGCACCGGGATCGATATTCACCCGGGGGCGCAGATCGGGGACCACTTTTTCATCGATCACGGCACCGGCGTGGTCATCGGCGAGACCTGCGTCATCGGCTCGCACGTGAAGCTTTATCACGGGGTCACGTTAGGCGCGCGCAGCTTCCAGAAGGATGAGGAAGGCCACATCAAGAAAGGCGGCAAACGCCATCCCGATGTCGAGGATTACGTCACGATCTATCCCAACTCCACCGTCCTCGGCGGCGAGACCGTGATCGGCGCGCGGAGCACCATCGGCGGCAACGTTTTTCTCACCCAGAGCGTCCCGCCCGACTCGCTCGTGGCCTACGATGGGAAACCGTTCCAGGTCATGCAGAAACGGAACCGCCCGCCGGCCGAGCTGGACCCGTCGGTCGAGCGATGATCTATCTCGATTACAACGCCACGACCCCGCTCTGCGCGGCGGCCCGAGCGGCGATGCAGCCTTATTTCGAGGAGAAATTTGGCAATCCCTCGAGCGTCCACCGCGCCGGACGCGAGACCCGGGCCGCGCTCGACGATGCGCGCGACCGACTTGCGTCATTGTTAGGCGCGAAGCCGCACGAGATCATCTTCACCAGTGGCGGAACCGAGGCGAACAACCTCGCGCTCCTCGGACTCGCACGGCAGCTTGCGCCTGACGGAAAGCATCTGATCAGCAACCGGGCCGAGCATCACGCGGTCCTGCATACCCTGGAGCACCTGGAAAAGCGCGAAGGCTTTGAGGTTACGTGGCTCGATCTTTCCCCGGAAGGGCTGATCGATCCCGCTGCGCTCGAGCGCGCCATCCGGCCCGAGACCGTGCTGGCCTCGATCATGACCGCCAATAACGAGACCGGCGTGATCCAACCGATGGCGGAGATTGCGGCCCGCTGTCAAAAGCAGGGCATCCTGCTGCACAGCGACATGGTGCAGTCGTTTGGCAAATTGCCGACAGACGTGACGGGCATCGACGCGGCCAGCTTCGGGGCGCACAAATTCTACGGACCAAAAGGCGTCGGGTTTCTCTATCTCCGCGCGGGTTTGCCGATCGATCGCATCCAGTTCGGCGGCTCCCACGAAAGCGAGCGCCGGCCCGGGACCGAAAATGTCCCGGCGATCGTCGGGATGGCCGCGGCGGCCGAGGAGGTCCTGCACGATTTGCCTAACGAGCAGGCCCGCGAGGAGGAATTGCGCGATGCACTCTGGCGAGAACTCGAGCGCGTCTCGCCCGAGCTGCAGCAGAACGCCGCCACCGCCCCGCGGCTCGCGAACACGCTCAACGTCAGTTTCCCCGAATTTTCCTCCGAAACCCTCCTCATGGCGCTCGACCTCGAGGGCATTTGTGCCTCCAGCGGTTCGGCCTGCATGGTCGGGTCCGTGGTCGCTTCGCACGTTCTGCTCGCGCTTGGTTTGCCCGCGGAACGCGCCGCTTCGGCCATTCGCTTTTCGTTAGGCAAAGAATCGACCGCGGTCGAAATCGAAGAAACCGTCGCGGCGGTGAAACGCATTCTGGAGCGGCGCAACGCTCGCGCGCGCTCCGAACCGGCGCCCCATGCTGTCGTTTAGCCAGCTCGAATTTATTCTCGCTTCTCCGATGCCGGCGCGCCCGCCCGGCCGCGACCCCGCGCTTGAAAATGTGGCGCGCGAGCTTCTTCTCCAACAGGGCGCTGCTGACCTCGCCGCACGCGTCGTGGTGGAATGGTCCCGACGTCTCCGCACTGCCGCGGGCCGGGCCGAGTATCGCGTCTCGCGGATTTTGCTCAATTGCCGGTTGAGCGCCCACGGCGAAGCGGAAATCGATCGCACCCTGCGGCACGAGCTGGCACATCTCCTCGCGCAGTTCCGGGCCGGGCGCCGGCGGCTCGCGCCGCATGGAGTGGAATGGCGGCGCGCCTGCGCCGATCTCGGGATCGCGGATGAAAAGCGCTGTCACAATCTCCCCTTTCCCACCTCTCGCCAGGCGCGCCGCTATCTTTACCGCTGCCCGCATTGCCGGCGCGAGTTTCCCCGGACCCGTCCGCTCCGGCGCACCTCGGCCTGCCTCGCCTGCTGCCGCGACTTCAACTGCGGCCGCTTCGACCGCCGCTTCAAGCTCCATCTCGTTAGGCTTTAGAAATGGTGCTCTGGCAAAAACACGCTGCCGCAGAGTGGCTGGCGGCCCATGAATTTTCGCTCCAGGAAATTGCCGGCCGCGAGATGGCGATCATTTCACGCCCCGGACAAAAGCGCAGTCTGGTCCAGGTCCTCTGCCGCCGACGCGGCCTGGCGGAGAGGCTGGTGCGCAATTTTGGCGGAGCCGCACGCCCATTGCCGCGTGATTTGGCGCAATCGCAAAAAGCTCACCCGCCGATCCGTGTCGGCCGCCGTTTGCAGGTCGTGAGCGAACCGGTCCCGGAACTGGCCAAAAAGACACAACTCGTCATCCCCGCCGCCGGCGCTTTCGGAACCGGCGAACACGCCACCACCGCGATGTCGCTCCGTTTGCTCGAAGAATCCACGCGCCCTCTCCCGCGCGGCTGGCGACTGCTCGATGCCGGCACCGGGACCGGAATTCTCGCCCTCGCCGCGCGTTCTCTCGGCGCCGATGAAGTCGTCGGCCTCGACAATGACCCGCGAGCAATCGTGCACGCGCGCGAGAATGCGCGACTCAATCACGTCGCACGCGCCCGGTTTCTCGCCGCGGATGTCCTGGTTTGGAAACCAGCCGATCGTTACGAGATCATCACGGCCAACCTCTTCAGCGAACTCTTGATCGCCGCGCTGCCGAGGTTCCGGCGCGCCCTCCGCGCCAAAGGCCGCCTGATTATTTCTGGCATCCTGCGCGGGCAATCCGCAGCCGTGGAGCGCGCCCTTCTGCGGCACCGCTTTGCGCTCGAGAAAAAACGACGCCGCGGGAAATGGATCGCGCTTTCCGCCTCGCAGAAAACCTAGTTGAAGGCTCGTTAGCGGCAGCTACCTTCCTCGCGTCCGAGCGACTTCGATAGCCTGCAACCCCGCGGCTTCATCCGTCCAGCCGCTCGGGAATTCCTTATGCAGGCTGATCAACTTTCCTACGTCGTTGTCACTCCCTACTCGATGCGCAAATCGCGCACCGGCGGGATCGTTTCGCGACTCATCTCGCGCACCGGGCTCGACCTCGTCGGCGGCCGGATGTTTGCCCCGGGCGAGGAACTCGTCCGGCGCTACACCGAGGGCATCGTCACCTCGGAGGACCCGCGCCATCGCGCCACCCAGGAATTGCTGCGCGATTACGTGCGGAAAAATTTCACCGGCGAACGCCAGGACCAGCGCCCGCGCGCCCTGCTTTTGGTCTTTCGCGGACCGGATGCGATCGAGAAAATTCGCCACGTCGTCGGCCACATCGTGCATGAGCGGACGAGCGGCGAAACGATTCGCGATACCTACGGCGATTACATCACCGATGAATCGGGCCAGGTGACCTATTTCGAGCCGGCCGTGATCGCGTCGCTCGATGAAGAGTCGGTCGAGGAAAACCTCAAGCTCTGGGCGGAATTTTCCGACAGCGACGGCGGCATCCTGGACGACGTCATTACCTATCCGGCGGGCGCGAAAGTTGAGAAGTCGCTCGTCCTGATCAAGCCTGACAATTTCAAATTTCCCAACATCCGCCCAGGCGGAGTGATCGAGGTTTTCTCGCGCACCGGGCTCTACATCATCGGCTTCAAAGTTCACCGCATGAGCGTGGGCCAGGCCGAGACGTTTTACGGTCCAGTCCTGGATGTCCTCGAAGACAAACTCGGCGCCAGCAAAGGCCGGGAAGCGTGGGAAGACATTGTCGAATTTATGTCCGGCGGCCGCCCGAGCGCGACGGCTGACGATCAACGCCTGCTCCCGGGCACCGAGAAGTGCATTGCCATCGTCTACCAGGGCGAGGACGCGGTCCGCAAAATCCGCGACGTCCTGGGGCCGACCGATCCGAGCAAGGCGCCTCCGGGTTCCATCCGCAAGGAGTTTGGCCAGACCATCATGGTTAACGCCGCCCACGCCTCCGATTCGGCCGAGAACGCGAAACGCGAGATGGAAATCGTGCAGGTGAAAGAGAACAACCTGAAACCTTTAATTGAAAACTTCTACGCACGCCGATAGCTTGCGCTCCCCTTTTTTCGAAACTTTAAGATGAACACTTTGGCCATGGATATTTCTACCCGCGCTTCTCAACTGACTCCTTCCCTCACCCTTTCGATCGATAGCAAAGCGAAGGCGATGAAGGCCGAGGGCATCGACATCTGCGGCTTCGGCGCCGGCGAACCCGACTTCGACACGCCCGAGCACATCAAGGCGGCGGCGATCGCGGCACTGGAGGGTGGTTTTACGAAATACACCCCCAGCTCCGGTCTCCCGGAATTGCGTCAGGCCATCGCCGATAAACTCGCGGCCGACAACGGCCTCGAGTACCGCCCGAGCCAGATCATCGTCAGCAACGGCGCCAAGCATTCCTGTTACAACGCCATCCTCGCCACCTGCGAACCGGGCGACGAAGTCATCATCCCCTCGCCTTATTGGGTGAGCTACCCCGACATGGTGAAGCTCGCCGGCGCCGAGCCGGTCATCGTGCAAACGAACGAGCGCAACGGCTGGAAAATGACCGCCGCGGAGTTCGAAAACGCAATGACCCCGCGGACCAAGATGGTGATCATGAACAGCCCGGGCAATCCAACTGGCTCCGTTTATAGCCGCGAGGAATTGGAAGCGATCGTCGAGGTCGCGGCCGAGGAAGACATTTACATTTTATCGGACGAAATCTACGAGAAGCTCATCTATGACGGCGTGAAGCACGTCAGCATCGCCTCCCTTTCGAAAGAGGCATACGATCTCACGATCACGGTCAACGGTTTCAGTAAATCCTACGCGATGACCGGCTGGCGGCTCGGCTACATGGCGGCGCCGGAAGCGATCGCAAAGGCGGTCGACTCCATCCAGAGCCACAGCACTTCGAACCCGTGCTCGTTCGCGCAAAAAGGCGCGATCGCCGCGCTGAAGGGCGACCAGCAGCCGCTCTCCGACATGCACGACGAGTTCGATATGCGGCGCAATTACATGTTCGATCGCATCTCCAAGATCGCGAACATCACCGCGGTCAAACCGCAGGGCGCCTTCTACGTTTTAGTCAACATCAGCCAACTCGGCCTGACCTCGCAGAATTTCGCCGATCGCCTTCTCAGCAAAGCCAACGTCGCGGTTATCCCGGGCGCGGCTTTTGGCGACGACCGCACCATCCGCTTGAGCTACGCGACCAGCATCGACGTGATCAAGAAGGGCCTCGACCGGTTCCAGGATTTCTGCCGCACCTTGTAGACGCTTCGCTCTGCCAAGCGCGGGAGTTGGCGACGTTTGCCAATGACGCCTCTCCTTTCCTGTCATCCCGATCCGGCGCAGCGCGGAGAGGGACCGCACAAGCGTCGCGCGACGGTGAGAACAAATAACGCCCCGAACCGCTTGCGAGTTCCTTCGCCGTCGTCGCGGCGCAGGCTGACAATCCACTAGGAATGTCGTCCGGCTCGCTCGCTCTCATCCTCCACGCGCATCTGCCTTTCGTCAGGCACCCGGAACACGAAAATTTCCTTGAGGAAGACTGGCTCTTCGAGGCCATCACCGAGACTTACCTTCCCCTCCTGCGAATGATGCGGCGCCTGGTCGACGAAGGAGTCGATTTCCGGCTCACGCTCACGCTCACGCCGACTCTCTGCGCGATGCTGCGCGACGAACTGCTGCAGCAGCGCTATCTCCGTCATCTCGAGCGGTTGATCGGTTTCAGCGCTCAGGAGATCGAGCGCAACCGAAACGATCCGCCGCTCCTTGCGCTCTCACTTTTTTACGCCCGGTTTTTCACCGAGGCGCGCGCATTTTTCGACGACACCCTCCGGCGCGATGTGGTGCGGGCGTTCCGCGAACTGCAGGATGCGGGC
>JALYQE010000092.1 GCA_030855965.1 Verrucomicrobiota bacterium
CCTCCACGTCGCCGAAGCGGCAGAGCACCCTGCCTTGCGTATCAAAAACCGCGGGCGCACCCGCTCTCCGGCCGAGCGTGGCGCCCCAGGCCGCCAGCAATGGATCCTCGGCTATCGTCACTTGCAGCAGCCTTCTTTCGCGGCTACTTTGCCGGCTCTTTTCCTATGAAAACGGACATTCATCCTGATTACCACCAGACCGACATCAGCTGCGCCTGCGGTGCGGTCTACCATACCCGTTCCACCCGCAAGGACATTAAGATCGGCATTTGCGCGGCCTGCCATCCGTTTTTCACCGGCGAACAAAAGTTTGTCGATACCGCGGGGCGGGTCGAGAAATTTGCCCGCCGCTACGGCAGCACGAAGGCGACCCGCGCCGGCGTCGCCAAAAAAGCCTAGCTCCTTCCGCCTAACGAACGGTGATTCCGAACGCTTTCGGAGTCGCCGCTTTTGTTTATGGACTTCCAATCCCTCATCGCGCGCAAACGGGAACGCTTCCAGCAACTGGAAAGCGAGATTGCCGATCCGCACCTTTTCGACAACCGGAAGAAGGCCAGCGACACGATGCGCGAGCATTCTGGGATCAAGTATTTGCTCTCCAAATGGGAGGAACTGGTGACCGCGCGCCAGCAATTGGAAGATAACCGCGAACTCTCTGCCGCTCCGGACGCCGACCTCGCGCAGATGGCGCAGGAGGAAATCCCGGCCCTGGAAAAGCGCGTGACCGAGCTCGAGTTCGAAGTGCAGGTCGCGCTCCTGCCGCCCGATGAAGCCGATGATCGCGACGCGATTGTGGAAATTCGCGCCGGCACCGGCGGAAGCGAAGCCGCCATCTTCGCGGCCGATCTCTACCGGATGTACAACCGCTACGCGGAAACAGCCGGGCTCAAGATCGAAGACCTCGAACTCAGTCCGTCGGAGCTCGGCGGCATGAAGGAAGCCATCTTCAAAATCTCGGGCGAATCGGTTTTCCGCAAACTGCGCTACGAGAGCGGGGTGCATCGCGTGCAGCGCGTGCCCGCGACCGAAGCCCAAGGGCGCATCCACACTTCCACCGCGACCGTCGCGGTCCTGCCGGAGGCCGAAGAAGTCGATTTTGAAATCAAGCCGGAAGACCTCCGGATCGAAGTTTGCCGCGCCGGCGGACCCGGTGGGCAGGGCGTGAATACAACCGATTCCGCAGTACAGGTGATGTACATCCCGACCGGCCGGATCGTCCGCTGCCAGGACGGTCGCAGTCAGCAGAAGAACAAAGAGAAGGCGCTCAAGATTTTGCGCGCCCGTCTCCTCGAGGACAAAAAGCGCGAAGAAGAAGCCAAATATTCCGCCCATCGCAAAAGCCAGATCGGTTCCGGCGGCCGCGAAGAAAAAATCCGGACCTACAATTTTCCGCAGAACCGGATCACCGATCACCGGATCGGGCTCACGCTTTACAATCTCGACCGCGTCATGGAAGGCGACCTCAACGAAATGATCACCACCCTCCAGCACGCCGATCTTGAGCAACGGCTGAAGGAATCGGCCCTGGCCTAAGGCTGCCGTGACCGTTCTCGAAGTCCTGCAGTCGACTACCGCCTATTTTGAAAAGCGCGCGATCGAGAGCCCGCGGCTCAACGCCGAGCATCTCGTCGCCCACTCGTTAGGGAAAAAGAGGATCGAGCTTTATCTCGAGTTCGAGCGCTCGTTGGCCGAGACCGAACTGGCGCCGCTCCGTGATCTCGTGAGGCGGCGCGGGCAGGGCGAACCGCTTCAGCATCTTCTCGGCACGGTCGAATTCGCCGATCACACTTTTGTTTCCGACAAACGCGCTCTCATTCCCCGCCCCGAAACCGAGCAACTGGTCGAATACCTCTGCGACCTGACCTGGCCGCCGGCCCCGCGCATGCTCGACGTCGGGACCGGCAGCGGCGTCATCGCCCTCTCCCTCGCGGCGCGTTTTCCCAACGCCGAACTGCACGCCGTCGATCTCTCAGCCGACGCGCTCACTCTCGCCCGCGAAAATGCGGACCGTCTCGGCATCCCTGACCGAATCCATTTCGTGCAAGGCCATCTCCTCGAAGTAATCGACGGCACCTTTGATCTTGTCGTGGCGAACCTGCCCTACGTCGCCGCGGGCGACGCCGCGCAACTCGCGCCGGAGGTGCGGCACGATCCGGCGATGGCGCTTTACGGTGGCCCCGCCGGCGACGAGCTCATTCGCGAACTCATCGCCACCGCGCCGGCACATTTGAACCCGGGCGGAACCCTCGCGCTCGAGATCGGAATGAACCAGGAATGCGGCCTTTCCGACTTTCTCGCGGCGCAAAATTACAGCGACATTTGCTCGAAAAAGGACTATGCAGGGACCCCACGGTTCCTCTTCGCACGGCATGGATAAAATTCTCGTTCACGGCGGACATCCGCTTTCCGGTTCGATCAAGATCAGCGGCTCGAAAAATTCGGCCCTGCCGATCATCGCCGCCACTTTGCTCACGCGCGAACCGTGCGTCCTCCATCGCGTTCCGGACCTGAGCGACACGAATTACATGCTCCAGATCCTGATGCATCTCGGCGCGGAAGTGGAACGCGCCAGCGGCACGGTGACGGTGAAGGCGGAGAAGGTGAATTCCGTCGCGCCCTACGAAGTCGTGCGCAAAATGCGGGCCTCGGTCTGCGTTATCGGGCCATTGTTAGGCCGCTGCAAGGAAGCGACCGTCTCGCTTCCCGGCGGTTGCGTTATCGGCGATCGCCCGATCGATCTCCATCTCAAGGGTTTTGAAGGGCTCGGTGCCGCGGTCCGGGTCGAAAACGGCAACGTCAAAGTCTTCGCCCCGAAATTAACCGGCGCGGTCATCAATCTGCGCGGCAAATTTGGACCGACCGTTCTCGGCACCGGCAACGTCATGATGGCCGCCGTCCTAGCCGAGGGCGTAACCGTGATCGAAGGCGCCGCGGCCGAGCCGGAAGTGTGCGACCTGGCCGACTTCCTGAACAAGATGGGCGCCAAAATCGAGGGCGCAGGCACCCGGCGCATCATCATCGAAGGCGTCCAGGAATTGCATGGCGCCGAGCACGACATCATCCCGGACCGGATCGAGACCGGCACCTTCCTGGTCGCGGGCGCAATTTGCGGCAAGGGCATCACTCTCAATCGTGTGCAACCCGAGCACGTCACCGCCGTGACCACTGCCCTGACCGAATCCGGATTCAAAATCGAAACGACGGAGAACTCGATCACCGTTTCGCCTAACGGCAGCGTGATGAAACCGCTCGAGCTCGTGACCGAACCGTATCCCGGTTTCCCGACCGACATGCAGGCGCAAATGTGCGCGCTCCTTTCCACCACGGAAGGGATCAGCGTGATCACGGAAAACGTTTTTCCGCAGCGTTACATGCACGTCGCAGAATTGAAGCGGATGGGCGCCCAGGTGCAGATCGAAGGCGCGACCGCGGTCATTCAGGGCGTCGAGCGCCTCTACGGCGCGCCCGTCATGGCGAGCGATCTGCGCGCGTCCGCCGCTCTCGTGCTCGCGGGCCTGAAAGCGGAAGGCACGACGGAAGTGCGCCGCGTCTATCACATCGATCGCGGTTACGAGCACCTCGACGAAAAGTTGAGTGAGCTTGGCGCGCACATCGAACGTGTGAAGGAATAGGGCATGGAAACGATCCCACCTTCAATTCCAGCCACTTCGGCCAACACCCGCACCTGGCTTGTCCTTTGTCATGCCAGCGCCTTGCTCGGTGTTTCTTCCACTTCCTTGGCCACATCTTCGGGCCGCTCATCGTCTGGATGGTGAAACGACCCGAGTCGCCCGAGATCGACGCCCACGGCAAAGAATCGCTCAACTTCCAGCTCTCGATGCTGATCTACGACGTCGTCGCGTTCCTCCTTTGCTTTGTCTTGATCGGAATCCCAATCCTGATTTTGCTTTACCTCCTCAACATCGTCCTCGTCATCATCGCCTCGCTCAAGGCGAGTGAAGGCGAGCTTTATCGCTACCCCTTTACCATCCGGTTCATCAAGTAGCCGAGCGGTGCGCGGTTAATTCGCGCAGCGTCTTCATATTTTCGACATCCTCGAGCAGCTCCTTGCCTTTCGGGGTCTCGAGCACCTTCGGGATTTGCTGGAAACGCCGGTCGCGCATGATGAAGCGAAACGCTTCCAGGCCGATCTGCCCTTTCCCGATGTGTTCGTGACGATCGACACGTGAGCCGCGCGCGGTCTTGGAATCGTTCAGGTGCAGGGCGACGAGACGCGGCAGACCGATCGTGCGCTCGACTTCGCGAAACATTTTTCGCGTTCCCGCCTCGCTCGTTAGGTCGTAGCCGGCCGCAAAGACATGCGCGGTATCGAGACAAACACAGAGCCGCTCCGGTTCGCGCACGTTGGCGATGATCGTCGCCAGGTGCTCGAACGTGTGACCGAGGCATGAACCCTGGCCGGCCGTCGTCTCGAGCGCGATCCGCGTCTTCACTTTCGGGATCCGGCGAAAGATCTGGTCGATCGATTGCACGACTTTTTCCAGCCCGGCCTCTTCGCCCGCGCCGAGATGCGCGCCCGGATGCAGGACGAGAAAGGGCAACCCGAGCTGGTCCGCCCGGGTCAGTTCCTCGGACAAGGCGCGGATGGAGTTGACCAGGAACTGCGGATTGGTCGCGGCCAGGTTGATCAAATAATTGGCGTGCGCGAAAACGACGGACAATTCCGCCCGCTGCGCGTGCTCGAGAAACGCCGTGATTTCCTCCCGGGCGAAAGGCCGCGCGAACCACTGCATGTTGTTCTTCACGAAAATCTGCATCGCGGTGCACTCGATCGAACGCGCCCGCTCGATCGCGCGATGCACGCCGCCGCCGATCGACATGTGCGCGCCGAGCAAAGGGCGCGCGGCTGTTACTTTCCCCGCCATCAGAACCGTTTCGGGCGCCAAATCGGTTTCGTGAGGGTGCCGCCGCCGTGATACTCGAAGAGCTGGTAAAGCGGCGTCAGAAGCGCGCCCGGCCCGGTGGCGTCGATCCGGACATCGAAGTCGAGTTTGTTCTTGAGAAAATCGACGTCGCCGTGACCGACCATCGCGAAAAGCTTGCCCGAGACGCGCAACTTATCGGTATGAATCACGCCCTCCTTAATCGAAAAGGGCGCGCGCGCTTCGTGCGCCACGCTGTAGCCGGCCCCGGCGAACATCTTGCTCACCAGCTCGGAGAGCGGACCGAAAATCGGAATCGCGAAGACGTTGCCGTCGGTCACCCTGACCACGCCATTGCCCTTGAGGAAACGCGCGTCGCTGCCCACACCCGAAAAGTCGAAATTCCCGCTCAGACCGCCCTCCGATGTCTTGTATTTGAAATAGAGATCGGTCAGCGTCGGGAAGTCGGCCTTTTCCACTTCGAGCTTGGCGCTGTAGCGGCGATCGTTTTTGGCTAACGAGATGTCGGCGCTGCCCGCCATGTCGCCGGAAAATAGTTTTCCTTTCAAGCCGAGGATCTGGAGGCGGTCATCGGTGAATAGGAGCTGGCCGGCAATCCGGTCGAAGGGCAGGACCTGGTCGAGAAAGGTGTAATCCATCCCGCTCGGCGCATCGACGTCGATCTGGAGATGGGTCTGCTTGCCCGGGCCGAACTGGACCACGCCATTCGCTTTGACGTGGGGCGTGCGATGAAAACGATAGGGCACGACGTGCTCCCAGAATCGGGGCTCGATCCACATGATGGCCTCGGCCGGTTTCAGGGTCGTCTCCACATTCGTTAGGCGGAGCTCGCGCTTGGCCGCGTCGTAAACGACCGAGCCGGTGCCGGACCCTTCCTCGCGCGTGACGCGAAAGTCTTCGACCGCGACGATGCCATCGCCGAACCGCAGGCTGGCGTTGGCGCTGTTCATCCAGACCCCGCGGAAACGCGTCCGCGCGAGAGCGAGGGTGCCCTCGCCCTGCCAGGTCTTCGGGTCGCGGCTCGTGCCGCGCAGGCTGAGATGGATGTTAGGCGAGCGCTGCCAGCCCCACTCGCGCAGGAAGGGCCGGTTCTTCTCCGGGAGGAGCGGCTCCAGCGCGGCCGGCACGAGCGAGCTGTCGAGGTTCAACCGGAAGTCGTTAGGCGCGTCGAAGAGGTCGGCGTTGAGCTGCCCGCTGCGATGGCGCAGGCGGACGTCGCGCAACATGGTGCGGTCGCCGTCCCAGGCGAAATCGCAGGTCGCGCCCTCGAAGTCGATCGCGTGCCAGGAAAATTTCTCGACCGCCAACTTGCCCACCACCTCGAATTTTTTCTCCGGCGCGCCGATGGTGGCGGTCCCCGAGGCCTCAATCTGCGGCGGCGAATGAAAGGTCGCGTCCTGTAGGATCGCGCCCAGGCCAAAGCTGCCTAACAACGGCTTGAGCGCGACGCTGCTCCGGACCTGGAAGTCGGCCTGCCGGTTGACCCGGCTCCAGCTCGCGTTGCCGGCAAAATTCCCGGTCGCGTCGCTCCACTCCAGCCGCGGAATCGTGCAGGTGTGATCTTTCCATTCCGTCGCGAGGTAAAAATTCTTCGCCTCGTACTCGCCCCGCACAATCCGGGCGCCACGGAGCGTGGCCTCGATGTGGGCGTCTTCCAGGCGGGAGAGGTCGCCGGAGAATTTTACCTGCAATTCCGGCACGGTACCGGGGTATTTGAAACCCTGGAGCAGGGTCATGAGATTTTGCAGGAGCCGGAGGCGGGCCGCCTCCTCCGCCGGATCGGTCGGCGACGGCTGGTAGTCTGCGCGCTTGATCAGCTGCCCGCTGGCCGAGATGCGGACCCCGCCGAATACGCCCTCGGCCTGGCTGACCTCGATCCGTTCCGGCGGAAAATAAACGTGCGCCCGGAAATGTTTCAGCTCGGCCTTGGACACCTTCCCTTCGATCGGCGGGAGCGGGATGGTGAGATCGCCGTTGCGGATGTCGAGCGCGTTGAGGAAAGGCTGGCGATGGAAAAGGGCGGCGTAATTGATATCGAGGGAGATCTCGCTCACCAGCGCGAGGGTTTTTTCCCGCTTCTTGTAATCGTAGATCCGCACATCGCGCGCGATCAGGCCGCGGAAGGGATCAAGGGTGAGCCGGCGAACGGAAGCCTCGACCCCGCGCTTGTGCAATTCTTCGACGACGATGTTGCGCCAGTTGCGGCTGAACCCTTTTTTCGCCAGATACCATCCGCCCGCGACCAACCCGCCGAGGAGCAGGAGGATCGTTAGGCGAAGAAGGTGAATGGCGAACCGGACCCGGGCGGGATGCCGCAGCCGGCCGCGATGCAGCCGCGGCCGCGGCGGTTCGCTCAACTCGGTTGCGGGCATGGGTGACTCCTACGAGGCGCGGTTGTGATTTCAAGCAGAGCGCCGATGCTTCGCGCAAATGACAATCTCGGATCTGCCGGCGGTAAACGCGTCGTTCAACGCCGCCAGCACCGTCTTCATTTCGTTAGGCTGGTGGTTCATCCGGCGCGGTTTTTGGCGGCAGCACATCGCCTGCATGATCACGGCGCTGGTTTCCTCGATCTTCTTTCTCGCCGGCTACCTCGTCTACCACGCCTACGCCGGCGAAAAATCCTCCGGCTACAGCGGGTTGATCGCGTGGTTTTATTTCCCGCTCCTCATCTCCCATGTCCTCCTCGCCTTTGCCACCCTGCCGCTCGTGATCATGACCCTGATCCCGGTTTTCCGCCGGCGTTGGGATAAACACCGGCGGATTGCGAAATGGACGATGCCGATCTGGCTTTACGTCTCGGTCACCGGGGTGCTGGTTTATTTTATCCTCTACCAATGGTTCCCGCCCGCCAGTCTTGCACTGGGGCACTAGTTGATGTTTGATCATTCACGCCCAACGAACCCGGGCAAATTATGGTGACGATCGCGACCTACAACGAAGCGGCGAAGGCGAAACGACTAAAGGAGAAGTTCCAGGCAGCCGGTGTCAAAGCCGATCTGCATAACGAGGCCAACCTGCAGACCTTCGCCTTCATGTCGAAACCGCAGGCCAACGCCAAGGTGATGGTCGATGAAGCTGATTTTCCGCGCGCCCAGGCCCTGATGGTGGAATGGGAAGCGGCCGATCCCGACATCGGCGCGATCCGTTGCCCGCAGTGCAATTCGCCGCGGATCGAATATCCGCAACTGACCCGCAAGTTCCTCACCCCGGCGCTGGCTGGGATTCTCTTCGCGATCAAGATGTTTCCGAAGGAATTTTATTGTCAGGATTGCCAGTTCACCTGGACGAATGAGCCGGAACGGCCGCGCTATCGTATCTGGAACCGGTTTTTTTCGGAACCGGAAAGCGAAGGTTCACAGGATCGCGGTTAATCGCCTAACGACCCCCGTTTCCCCGGCGGTCCGGGTCGCGAGAGGCCGCGCTTCGATCGCACGATGAAATGGTTGTTCGCTCTCCTGCTCGCCGCCCTGATCTTCGGCGGGGCGGCGCTCTTTAGTTTCAAGGTTTTTGTCCGCCCCGAGCTGGTCATGCGGGCGGAGCGCAACTCTGTCGCCACCCCGATCCCGGCCCCGGATATCAGCCTGCCGGAATTTAAGGCCGCGGAGAAACTAAAGAACGAAGGCAAGCTGACCGAGGCGCGGGCGGGGCTGACGGCGTTCATCCAGAAGTATCCCAGCGGCCGGCACGTCGGCGCTGCGCAGGACCTGCTCGGCCAGGTCAACGTCCGCATCCTTCTCTCCGATTACCCGTCGCCGGAAAAAGAGGAATACACCGTGCGCAGCGGCGATGTCCTGGCGCGGATCGCGGGCAAGTTCAAATCGACGCCGGAGTTGATCATGCGGACGAACAACCTGAGCGGCACGATGCTGCGGATCGGGCAGAAGTTACTCATCTCGCACCCGGAATTTTCCATCCTCCTCCAGCGCACCGCCAAATACCTTTACCTGCTCGATGGCGAACATTTCTTTAAGCGTTATCGCATCCTGCACGAGAAACTGCCTGGCAATCCGCCGGCCAAGATTAATACCCGGGTGGTGGAAATCATGGCCTGGAAAGATGGCAAACGGGTCGGCCTCGCCAGCCCGCAGTTTCTCAACAGCACGCGCTGGGTCCGGCTCGGCACGCCCGGCTTTGTGATCTATTCCGAACCGGATGATGCCCATCCCATTCTCGACGTGCCGCCGCCGGGCGAGGGTCTGGGGATGGCGGCCTCCGACGTGGAAGAGTTGAGCAGCCTTGTAAACACGAAAACGGCTGTCACGATTGTGCAGTGAAACGGGCCGCGTCAGACGCATTCGTAATTTATCAGCGCTTCCCGGTTTAAGATTTTGGCCCACATGGATTCGCAACCGCTCGATTTTGAAAAACCGATCTTTGAGCTGCAGCGCCGGCTCCAGGAGCTCAAGTCGCATTCCGACAAGCACTCGATTGATTTCGATTCCGAGGTGGAATCGATGGAGCTCAAGATCCGCGAAACCCGCCGGATGATTTACGACAATCTCACCGCCTGGCAGCGCGTCCAGATCGCGCGCCATGTGCAGCGACCCTTCGCGCTCGATTACATCGGCCGCTGTTTCACCGAGTGGGTCGAGCTGCATGGCGACCGCGTCTTCGGCGACGACAAGGCCATGCCCTGCGGCCTGGCCAAACTCGGCCAGCAACGCTGCGTCGTGGTCACGCAACAAAAAGGCCGCGACACCAAGGAAAACGTGAAGCGCAACTTCGGCTGCGCCTACCCGGAAGGTTATCGCAAAGCGCTCCGCATCATGCGGCTCGGGGAAAAATTTCAGCTCCCGGTGATCGCGTTGATCGACACCCCGGGCGCCTACCCCGGCATCGGCTCAGAGGAACGCCACATCGCCGAGGCGATCGCGGTGAATTTGCGCGAAATGATGATCCTGCGGGTCCCGATCATCGCCTGCGTCATCGGCGAAGGCGGCTCCGGCGGCGCGCTCGGCATCGGCGTCGCCGACCGCGTCCTCATTCTCGAGAATGCTTACTATTCCGTCATCAGCCCGGAAGCCTGCTCCGCCATTTTGTGGAAGGATCGCAAGCACGCGCCGGAAGCGGCCGAGGCGCTCAAGCTCACCTCGCACGACCTGATGAAGCTCGGCGTGGTTGATGAAGTGGTGCCGGAGCCGGAAGGCGGCGCGCATCGCGATCACGACCTGGCCGCGGCCAACCTCGGCGGGGCGCTGCGGCGGAACCTGAAGCGCGCCCTGGAAACTCCGATCGACGAGCTGCTGAAAGAGCGCTACGCGAAATTCCGCAAGCTCGGCAACTTTGCCGAACCGAAAGTAAAAAACGGCGCCTAACGAGCCGCCGCCTGAAGCACGAGCGGCTTCGGGGGGTGTTCCTTCATTCCGAGCGGCAGCGGCGGATACAGGAAACGCAGGACCGCCTCGAAGCGCGCCGCCCACGCGCCTTCACTGTGATTGCCGCCCTCGACTTCGGCATAATGCAGGTCGTCATCGACCCGCCAGCCCCACTCCACCAGGCGGTCGCGCAGGTCGCGCGCCCGTTCCCAGCCCGGTTCGAGCGTCCCGGTATCGAGCCAGATCTTGAGCGACGGCCTGTCGCGGACCTTGTCGAGGATGCGGTAGATCGCGCAGTCATCCCACCAGATCGAGGGCGACATCACGGCGAGCCGGTTGAAAGTCTCCGGAAACCAAAGCCCGAGCGTCAAAGTCGCCAGCCCCCCTAACGACGACCCGCCGAGCCCGGTAAATTCCGCTTCTGGCCGCGTCCGGTATTCGCGGTCGATGAACGGCTTGAGCTCATCGCGCAGGAAATTGCCGTATTTTCGCAGCATGCCGCGGCTCCGCTTCTTCCGCGGCGCGGTGGAGTCGATCACCCCGCGGGTCGGCGCGTACTCGTGGATCCGTTTCTCGCCGGTATTCGCGGCGGCGACGATGATGAGCGGCTCAATCAGGCGCTTTTTCGCGAGGCGCTCGGCCGATTCATCCGCGCCCCATTCCACGCCGCCAAAGGAAGTCGCGGCGTCGAAAACGTTTTGCCCGTCGTGCAGATAAAGCACCGGGTAACGCCGTTGCCGGGAGCGCCGGTAGCCCGGCGGCAGGTAGACTTGGACGTCGCGCTTGTTCCGCAGAATGCGCGACTCAAATTGCGGATGCGACTGGATGTTGCCGGTCAGGGTGTGATTTTCGTCCATCGAAGCGGATTGTTATCGGCGAGGAGAATCGTCCGCGCAAACGCCGGTGGGCCGCACCCGAATACCCGAAAATTTCTGATCGCCAAACCGCCGCGGCCTCGCTTTTATTCGGCCTCGCGCATGAACGAACGTTATCTCCGCTGGTTTACGCCCCATTTGAGCCGCGACTTCGAGATGCTTGTCTTCGGCAATGGTGGCGGCCTTCCGCTGATTCTTTTCCCCACCTCCTTCGGCAATTTCCGCCAGTGCAAGGACTTCAACCTCGTCGACGCCTGCGCGCATTTCGTCGATTCCGGCCAGGTCACGATTTATTGCCCGGACGCCGATCGATCTCGAAAGCTTCTACAACAAGTCGATTCATCCCCCCGACCGGATGCGGACCCACAACGCCTACGAAAACGTGATCGTGCACGACGTGATGGATTTCGCGCGGCGCGAGGCGGATTGCCACCGGGTCGCGGTCTGCGGCGCCAGCCTCGGCGCATATCACGCGGCGAATACTGCCTTCCGCCATCCCGATCTCGTCAGCCATCTCATCAGCATGAGCGGCGCCTTCGACATCAGCGATTTTTTTAACGGCTACCACGACGAGAATATCTATTTCAACAGCCCTTACCAATACCTCCCAAACATGCCGGACACCTGGAAGTTCAATCACATGAACATCATCATCGGCACCGGCGAATGGGATAACACCCGGCATGAAAGCCTCCGGATTAGCGGGCTCCTGAACGAGAAAGGAATCCAGCACTGGTTCGACGATCGGAAATGGTGCGGGCACGATTGGAATTACTGGCGCGACATGCTGCCGTATTACCTCTCGAAGTTGTAAGCCGCCGCCGGAAGATTTACCGGCACTCGCATCTCAGGCCAGGACGTAACGGCCGCTCTTCTTCGTTCCCACCCGGCGCACCAGCCCGGCCTTGATCAGTGGGCGCAGGAGATCGAGCGCCCTGTTTCCAGGTTCCGCCGGTTGGTCAAGCGTAAGTCCATTTATCAGGCAAGCGGCTTCAGGGCCGCTCGTTAGCCCGGGATTGCCACTTCCCGCGAGCAGTGCCACACTGACGCCCTCCTCTCTCACGTTATGAAAAAAATCGGAATTCTTTACGGCCAGGAACACAGCTTTCCACCCGCCTTTGTGGATCGCGTGAACGAGAAAACCGGCGGCCACGGCATCGTCGCGGAGCCGGTCCGGATCGATAAGGTCATCCAGGGCGAATCCTGCGGCTACGACGTCGTGATCGATCGCATTTCGCAGGACGTGCCCTTCTATCGCGCCTGGCTCAAAAACGAAGCGCTCACCGGTTGCGCCGTCGTGAACAATCCGTTTTGGTGGAGCGCGGACGAGAAGTTTTTCAACAACGCCCTCGCGACCAAGATCGGCGTCGGCGTTCCCAAGACCGTCCTCCTGCCCTCGCACTCGCTCCCGCCCGACACCAACGACGGCTCCTTCCGCAACCTCGCCTATCCGCTCGATTGGAACTCCATCTTCGCCTACGTCGGCTGGCCCGCGTTCTTCAAGCCCTTCGCCGGCGGCGGATGGAAAAATGTCTACAAGCTGCATAATGCCGACGAATTTTTCCGCGCCTACAGCGAGACCGGACAGCTCGTCATGATGCTGCAGGAGGAAGTGCAGTTTGATATGTATTTCCGCTGCTACTCGATCGATCAGCGGCATGTGCGGGTGATGAATTACGAGCCGCGCCATCCTTATCATCTGCGCTATCAGACCGATTGGCAGGCCCCGCGCGACATCCTGGAAAAAGTCGAACAAGGCGTGTTGGCCCTGAATCAATACCTCGGCTACGACCTGAACACGGTCGAGTTCGCGATCCGCGACGGCGTCCCGATGGCGATCGATTTCTGCAATCCGGCGCCGGACGCCGAGATCGCCTCGGTCGGCCAGGCCAACTTTGACTGGGTCGTCGAAGCCGTGGCGGAAATGGCGATCCGCAAAGCTAAGGAGCACGTCCCAGGGCGCGACAACCTGAGCTGGGGCAAATTTCTCCAGACCGCGGTGGCGAAGAAATCGTTAGGCGAAGGAGCCTGATCGATTGCGGGTGCGGCGCTCTTCGGCTTTAGTGCAGCCACGATGAGCATCGAAGTAAAAATCCCGGCGGTCGGTGAATCGATCGAGAGCGGTATCGTCTCTGTCTGGCACAAGAAGTCGGGCGAATACGTCGAGGCGGGCGAAGCGCTCCTCACCCTCGAAACCGACAAAGTCTCGACTGAAATCACGGCCGAGAAAGCCGGTCTCCTCGAGACCAAAGTGGACGAAGGCCAGGAAGTAAAAGTAGGCGAAGTCGTGGCCACGATCGATGACAAGGCCAGCGCCCCGGCCAAAGAAGAAGCCCAGCCAGCCGCCGACTCCCCTAACGAATCCAAGCCCGCTCCCGCCCAAGCTGCCGCCAAACGCTCGCCCAATGCTGAGGTCCTTTCCCCTGCGGTCAAACGCCTCACGACCGAAGAAGCACTCGATCCCGCCGCCATCGCCGCGACCGGCAAAGGCGGCCGCCTAACGAAGGGCGACGTCCTCGCTCATCTCGAATCGAAGCCGGAGTCTCCTTCCACCGACGACCAGGAAAAGCCGCGCCGCCCGAAAAAGACAGTCACCCCCGAGCCGGCCGAGAGTTCAAGCGAAGAGCGTTTCACCCGCAAGAAGATGTCGCCGCTCCGGCGCAAGATCGCCTCCCAGATGGTCATGTCGCAGCAGACGACCGCCACGCTCACCACTTTCAACGAGTGTGACATGAGCGAGGTCATGGCGTTCCGCAAAAAGGCGCAGGAAAAATTCCAGGCCGATCACGGGGTCAAGCTTGGCTTCATGTCCTTCTTCATCAAAGCCGTCGTCGAAGGCCTCAAAGCCGTGCCCGCGATCAACAGCCGCATCGAAGGCGACGATTTTATTCTCAATCACTACTTCGACATCGGAGTCGCGGTCGGGACCGAGCGCGGTCTCGTCGTCCCAGTCGTGCGCGACGCCGAGCAGAAAAGTTTCGCCGACCTCGAGCGCGACATCGCCGACTACGCCGCCCGGGCCCGCGACGGGAAAATCAAAATCGAAGACTTGCAGGGCGGCACCTTCACCATCTCGAACGGCGGCGTTTACGGCTCGCTCATGGGCACGCCGATCCTCAACCCGCCGCAAAGCGGCATCCTCGGCATGCACGCCATCCAGCAGCGCCCGGTGGCGGTGAAAGACGAAGTCGTCGTTAGGCCGATGATGTATCTGGCGTTGAGCTACGATCACCGTGCGGTTGACGGCAAGGAAGCGGTCACCTTCCTGGTCAAGGTGAAGGAAGCAATCGAGAATCCGACCGCGCTCCTCCTCGATCTTTAGTCGTCGCTATCCTCAATCCCCTTGGGATGACAATCAGGGGCGGTGCGCGTAGATAATACGTCCCCTCCGGCACCCAATCTTTCAGCCCATGGATAAATTCGACGTCATCATCATCGGCTCCGGCCCGGGCGGCTACGTCGCGGCCATTCGTTCCGCGCAGCTCGGACTTAAAACCGCTATCATCGAAAAAGACAGCGAACTCGGCGGCACCTGCCTCAACGTCGGCTGCATTCCAAGCAAAGCGCTCCTCGCCTCGAGCGATCATTTCTTTTTCGCAAAAAACGACGCCGCCAAACACGGCATTGTCCTCGACAAGGTCGGCCTCGATCTCGCGACCATGCTCAGCCGCAAAGACAAGGTCGTGAAAACCCTCACCGGCGGCGTCCGCGCCCTGATGAAGGGCAACAAAGTCACCACCTTTACTGGACTCGGCACCATCACCGAGCCAGGCCAAGTGCAAGTCCAGCCTAACGACGGCGAACCGGTCGAAGTCGCGGCCGATCACATCGTCATCGCGACCGGGAGCGTGCCGGTCAATCTCCCGAGCATGCCCTTCGACGGCCACACCATTGTCAGCAGCACCGAAGCGCTTTGCTTCGAAAAACCGCCCGAAAAATTTCTCGTGATCGGCGCGGGCGCGATCGGGCTCGAGCTCGGCTCGGTCTGGGCTCGCCTTGGGTCCGAGGTCACCGTGCTCGAATTTCTCCCGCGCATCGCGGTCGGCTTTGATCTCGAAGTTTCCAACCTCCTCCAGCGCGCCCTCGCCGCCCAGGGAATGAAGTTCCATCTCGAAACCAAGGTTGGCTCGGTCAGGGTCACGAACGGCCGCGCCATCGCTACCGCCAACAAGGGCGGCGAGGAACTCAATTTCGAGGCCGACAAAGTCCTCGTCTCGGTTGGCCGCCGCGCGTTTGCTGAAGGCGTCGGCGCGGACAAGATCGGCGTCGCGCTCGACGACCGCGGCCGGATCAAAGTGGATCCAAACTTCCACACGAACGTCCCGGGCATTTACGCCATCGGCGACGTCATCCCCGGCCCGATGCTCGCGCACAAGGCCGAAGAGGAAGGCATCGCCTGCGTCGAGCTGATCGCGGGCAAGGCCGGGCACGTGAACTACGACGTAATCCCCGGCATCATTTACACCAACCCGGAATTAGCCGGCGTCGGCATCACGGAAGATTTAGCGAAAGAAAATGGCCTCAAGGTCCGGATCGGTAAATTTCCTTTCCGCGCCAATGGCCGGGCGCTCGCCAACGCCGACGTCGAAGGCTTGGTGAAATTTGTCGCGGATGAAGCGACCGATCGAATTCTCGGCGCCTCGATTTTGTCGCATGCCGCCTCGGAGTTGATCGCGGAAATCGTCGCGGTGATGGAATTCGGCGGCAGCAGCGAAGACCTCGGCCGGACCGTTCACGCGCACCCGACCCTGAGCGAAGCGGTCAAGGAAGCCGCGCTCGCGGTCGACAAGCACGCCATCCACATCAGCAACCGCTAGCGCCGCTCCGCCGGATCAGGCCAACCCGAGCGCCTTGCGCGCATCGCGCGCGAACTTGAATCCGCCTAACGATTCCTCGGGCGGGAAGTCTTTCGTCAGACCGAGGAATTGGAATTTTGTCCCGAGGAATTCCGGGTGAATCAACGTCTGCAGGGCGCGGCTTTTCTCTGCTCCGGCCGAGGCGAGCGCGGCGTGGGTCGAGAGCAGCCCGGTCAGAAAATGATGCTGGTCGGTAAATCCCTCGACCCGAAGTTCGCAGAGTTCCGCCTGCTCGGCCAGGCTGGTCCACTCGACGTGGGTTGTGAGGTCGCTTTGCCCGACTTGTTCCAGAATAGAGGGCAACACCCGGTGATCGGCATAACATTGCAGCGTCCCGGTGTGTCGGCTGGGCGCATAAAATTCGTCGCGCGACAGCCCATAATCCGCCACGAGCACGACGCCGCGACGCAACTTGCCGGCCAGCGCCTCGACCCAATCGAGCGCCGCAAGATTGATCTCGGTCTCATAGCCGAACTCCGGCACGGGCGGAAGTTTCTTCAGACGCTCCGCCAGACGCGCGTCGGAGATCGGCCGATCGATCAGGGTGAAACCACACGAGGTTCGTTCCACCATCCGCTCGCTCCAGCGCCGCTCCTCGCCTTCGCCGGTCGCGACCAGCAGGTGCACCGGCATGGCGTCGAGCAGTTCGTTGGAAAAATGAACACCGCAAAAAGGTTCCATCACCGCGAGCGATTCCACCCATTCCGTGCGTGCGGCAAAGGGCCGCAGCACCCCCTCTTGCCGTTGCCGCAACAGAGCGAACGGCTCCACAATCCGATAACGCACCGTCGCAAACAGGTCCGGGTTTTGTTCGCGCAGCGCCTCCAGCACATCGCTCGCGAATTCACCATGGTGTGCGCCCTGCTCGACGATCACGAAATCATCCGGCCGGCCGAGCGTTTCCCAAATCTCGGCAAATTGACCGGCGATCAATTTCCCAAACAACGGCCCCACGCTCACGCTCGTGAAATAATCGCCCCGCCGCCCGATCGCGCAGCGTCCCGAGCTGTAATAACCATGCTCGGGATGATAAAGCGCCTGCTCCATGAACCACGCAAAGGGCACCGGCCCGCGCGCCCGGATCCCATCGCGGATTTCGCAAATCAGTTCCTCGTTTTCTTCCATCGTTCCCTGAACCGAGGGGCCGCCTCCCGCAGTGTCGACCGAACTCATCACCGTCTCAACCACTTGGCATTTTTCGCAGTTTGCCGCTAAGTTGCGCGCGATCTCGTGGGCGTTCGCCCGCTCGCCGCATGCCTGTTGATTTTTTCACGCCGCCGGAATTGACCCGATACGACCGCCCTTGGTATTCGCGACCGTGGGTCTACCTCCCGCTCGTTGTCGGCCTCGTCGTCCTCCTCGCGATTCTTCTCGCCTTTCTCCCGGTCGCGGCCTCGCTCCGACAACAAGCCGCCGCGCTCGACCTGACCCATCTCGAAAAAATGGAGTCGGCCAGCGTCATCGTCGACCGCAACAACAAGATCTTCGGCCAGATCTATGTCGAAAATCGGGAGACCGTGCCGTACGACCAGCTGCCGGGCGATCTCGTCAACGCCATCATCGCGACGGAGGACAACAAGTTTTATCAGCACCACGGCTACGATCTGCTCGGGATCATCCGGGCCGCGCTCAAGAACCTGGTTGCCGGCCATGTTCGCCAGGGCGCGAGCACGATCACCCAGCAACTCGCGCGCAATAGCTTCGAGCTCAAGGGCAAGACCTTCCGCCGCAAGCTGCTCGAGATGTTCGTCGCCCGCCGGATCGAGGACAATTTCTCGAAGCAAAAAATCATCGAGCTCTACCTCAACCGGATCTATTTCGGCGGCGGGCTCTACGGTGCGGAAGCGGCGGCACGAGGCTACTTCGACAAACCGGCGCGCGAAATGTCGCTCGCCGAAGCCGCCACCCTTGCCGGCCTGGTCAAAAGCCCGAACAAACTTTCGCCCTGGTCCGACCGCGAGGCCTCACGCGAGGCGCGCAATTTCGTGCTCAATCGGATGCTCGAGCTCGGCTTCATCAACGACTCGCAGTACCAGAGTGCGCTGGCGCAGGAAGTGGTTACCGGCAACCGGCAAAACGCGCGCGGTCAAAATTACGCGATCGATTATATCCGCCAGCAGGTCATCGCCGCCGTCGGCTGGGATCGCGCCATGAGCGACGGCTTCCGCATCCACACCACGATCGACGCCGGGATGCAGGCCGCAGCCGAGAAATCGCTCCGCGTCCAGCTCGACACCGCGGAGCAGGCCCCGGACTACGACCACCAGACCTACGCGCAGTATGCCGCTCTCCTGAAGGACCGGCGGGGCAAGTCGCCTAACGAAAAGACGGCCATGCCCGCGCCGGAATATCTCCAGGGCGCGGTCATCGCGCTCGAGAACCGGAGCGGTGGCATCCTCGCCCTCGTCGGCGGGCGCGATTTCGAGCACAACGAATACAACCGCGCCCTCCAGGCGCGCCGCCCGCCCGGCACCGCGATGCTGCCTTTTGTTTACGCCGCGGCTTTCGCGAAAGGGCTTTTCCCCGGTTCGCTGGTGGAAGATTCCGCCCTCGATAACCGCACCGTCATGATCGGCGGCACGACCGGCATTCTCGGCGAGTGGGGCCCCGAAAACGCCGACAATCGTTACGAAGGCCCGATCACCGCGCGCGAAGCACTCGCCAAATCGAAGAACGGGGCGGCCGTCCGCATCGGCACCAATGCCGGGCTCGAGGCCGTCACCCAGCTCGTTCACGCCGCCGGGGTGAAGAGTAAATTGCGCCCCTACCCCGCGACTTTTCTCGGGAGCAGCGTCATCACCCTGGCCGAGCTGGCTCGCGCCTACACGATTTTCCCTAACGAAGGTTTGCGCGCCCCCGCGCCTCACATTCTCGACCGGATCGAGGACAAGCAGGGCAACGTCGTTTGGCGACCGGAACGCGACGAGCATCACGCGCCCGTGATCAAGCCGGAGATCGCCTACGAAGTGACCTCTTGCCTGACCGATGCGCTGAGCGAGGGAACCGGCCAGCTCTCCTCCCAAAAGTACGGGCTGAAAAAATTCCCTGCCGCCGGCAAGACCGGCACCGCCTACGGTTTTACCGACGCCCTTTTCGCCGGCTACGACTCGGCCGTGACCTGCGCGGTCTGGGCGGGGTTCGACAAGCCGGAGAAAATTTATCGTGGCGCCTTCGGCAGCGTCATCGCCCTGCCCGTCTGGGTGGATGTGATGAACAACTCGCTCACGCGCTTCGAGCCGCAGCCGTTTCCTGTCCCGCCCGGCCTGCGCACGGTCGAGATTTGTTCCGAGTCGGGTTTGCTCGCGACCGATAAATGTTACGAAGACGTGCGGAGCGCGAGCGGCGATCTCGTGAAACGCCGCACCAGTTACAAGGAACTCGCGAGCGACGAGCAAATGCCGACCGACGGTTGCGACGTCCACGGCGATTCGGTCCGGACCCAACTCGTGAAAAAATTTGAAGAAGGCCAATGGCCGCGGGCCGCGCTCGCCGTCGATACCGGCGAAGTCGCGCCCGTCACCATGCAGGGACCGACGCTGCTGGCGGAAGACGACCCTTACGAAGCGATCGGCTCGACCTTTAAGCCGAAGACGGTGGCCGCGGCGGGTGGCCACACCGAGCCGGGCCTCGATCCCGATAAACCGGTTATGCGCGCCATCCCGGTCGCGCCGCAACCAGACGACACGATCGAAGTGCGCCGCGCTCAGCCCGTGCGGCCGATCGACGATTCCAATAGCGAGACTTTGATTCAAAACGAACCGCCCGCGCCGCTGGATTTTGGTAACGACCAATAGAGACGCCGGGCGCGAATTTCGGCTCACAGTCCTCAATCCCGGGGGCCGCGATCGGGCGCAGGATTTTTCGTCCGGGAGCAATCACCCGGACGACCGCGAGCATGCGCCGGTGAATTTCCACGCCTATGCCGCCTGCACCGGCGGCTCCTTCGAGCGCGAGGTCGCGCGCGCGGTCGCGGCCCGCCGCCCCGTCCTGCTTTTGCTGCGCGGCGATTTCAAGCAGACGCAGCGCGCACTCCAGCAATTGCAAAAGGCGAAACTGCCGGTCGCGGTCTCCTTCAAGGAGACCGGCCTGCACCAGATCGCGCAACAGCTTTCCGACCCCAGGCGAGCGGTGCGTTTCCGCGAGATCGTGGCGGCGGCGGACGGTTGCCTGGCCGCGACGCCGGAAGCGCTCGCCTTCTACGGCCGCGGCCAATTCATCCCCACGCCCTACCCGGTCGACAATGCGCGCTGGGATTTTTCGCGGTCGTTAGGCGAACGCCGCGGAATTTTTCTCGGCACCCGGGAATGGGACACTCCTTCGCGCCACCATCTCGCCGCGCTCATCCTCGCGGCCGGTTTGGGCGAACCGGTCACTCTCTTCGATGAGGAGCCGAAGCGTTGCCGCAAAATCCTTCAGGCCCTCGGGATCGCGCCGGATTCGATCCGGATCATGGAAAAGCGCCTTTCCTATCGCGATTACCTCGCGGAGATGGCGCGGCACCGGATGGTCCTGCAAGCCGACCGGAGCGCTGTGCCCGGGCAGGTGGCGGGCGACGCGTTGCTCTGCCGCCTGCCGTGCGTCGGCGGCGATGGCGCGATCGACCGACTGGCCTTTCCCGCGACCTGCGGGCACGGTCGCTCGTTAGGCGAGTTGGCCGAGCTGGCGGCGCGGCTGCTGCGGGCGCCGGATTTTTACGAGGAAATCGCCGCCGAATCGCAGCGGCTCGCGCGCGAACGTTTGAGCTTTACCGCCGTCGCCCGGGAGCTGGCCGAGTTCTACGACGCGATCGCCTTGCGATAGATTTCCTCCAGCGCGCGAACCTGCGCGCGTTGCTCAAACCGGGCCGCAATCGCGTCCGCCCCGGCCTGCGCCAGCCGCCCCAGGTCCGCCGGCCGCCTCGTCCATTCTCGCAACGCCTCGGCCAAGGCGGCGTGATCGCGCTCTTTCACCAGGATGCCGCTCGCGCCATCGTCGATCGCTTCCGGGATGCCGCCATGCCGGGTCGCGAAAACCGGCAGGCCGCTCGCCATCGCCTCGAGCATGGAATTGGGAACGCCCTCCTGGTTTCCATCCGCCCCCAGCTCGCTCGGGTGCAGGAAAATGTGCGCTTCGTAAAAGGCCGCGCGCAATTCCTCCTGGGAAAGGAACCCGGTGAAACGGACCCGATCCTGCACGCCGAGCGCGCGGGACAGTTCCTCGAGTTCCGCCTGCATCGAACCCTCGCCCGCGACCGTAAAGGCAGCGGCGGGATTCTGTTTCTGAAACTTCGCGAAGGCGCGCAGGCTGGTGGCGAAACCCTTTTTCTCGATCAACCGCCCCGCCTGCAGCAAGCGCCAGGCGCCGTCGTTAGGCCAAATACGCTCTCGAAACGGAAAGTCGTCGAGCGGAATACCGGTCCGTTGCAATCGGATCTTTTCCCTTGGGCAACCCAATTCGCCGAGCGCGCGGGCGAGCGATTCCGAGCGGACGAGGACAAGCCGCGCCGCCGCCAACATTTCGCGCGTGGCGGCGCGGTAATGCGGCTTGTCGAGCTCGACCATGACGTCGGCGCCGTGAAACGAGACGACGGTTGGTTTCCGCCAATGCAGCATCAACGGCAGGAGGTGGACCGCGATGTGGCCAAAATAAATGTGCAGCAATTGCGCTTCGTTCTGGTCGAGCAGGCGCCTGATTTGCAGCACCTCGCGGTGCGACACCTGCCAGGGCGAATCCCGCAACGTGCGAAACCAAAAGCGCCGCAGGAAATGCGTTGCAGGTTTCCCGACAACGAAGACCGGCTCGAAGGGAAACCGCTCCGCCTCCTCGCGCTTCTGCGCGATCACAACCGGGCGAAAGCGCTCCAGGGCCGTAATCTGCCGGTAGATGTGCAGCATCTCCGGCTTCAGGAACGTCGCGCAATAGGAGGCGATGACAGGCGGCGAGTCAGGCACGCCTAACGTTCAACGCAAGCGCGCGCCGTTCAACTCCTCGCGGACGAATCGGCCCGCCTACCAGCTCCAGGCGAAAAGCACGATGCCTTTTGGTTTGCCCGGGTCTTTCGGATCGTGCGAGACACGATCGTGCCCGTTTCCGTATTCGGCCGGCGCGGTCGGGTTGATCAATTGAATCGGCTCCCCGGTGCGAAGCGCGACCTGCACCGCGCCCTCGGTTGGAACGATCGGCGCCGCGGCCGGCGGCCTTGGTTTGGGGATCTCGGTCTCGAGTTGCCCCGTGGTCGTGACGGTCGTGCCGGTCGTCGTCGTGAGCTCCTGCCCAAAAGCGACGCTGCTCGCGGCCGCCAGTAAGATACTGAGGAATGTTTTCTTCATAATTAAATCTCCCCGAGGCGGGACCGAACGCGCAATGGCTTGCTCGCGCCCTGCCCTCACCCCACAATTATAGTTCGATGGATTACATTGAAAAGGCCGCACGTGTCCTTGATTTAGAAATTTCCGAGCTGCAACGGCTCCGCGGGCGTCTCGGCGAAAGTTTCATCCGCGCCGTCGATTTGATTAAAAAAGCGGTCGAGTCCCGCGGCAAAGTCATCGTTCTCGGGGTCGGAAAATCCGGGCACATCGGGGAAAAAATCGCCGCCACCCTGACCAGCACCGGCTCGCCCGCCGTCGTCCTGAATTCGCTCAACGCCCTCCACGGCGACCTCGGGATGGTCGGGGATGGCGACGTGATCCTGGCCCTCAGCTACAGCGGCGAGACGGAAGAATTGCTCCGCATTCTTCCGGCCATCGCGCGTTTCCAGGTGGA
>JALYQE010000199.1 GCA_030855965.1 Verrucomicrobiota bacterium
TGGCGGGCGGTGCGGGTGAAACTCTGGCTCATCTGGAAAAAGCTGAACGGCCCGGCCGACAGCGAGCCGCCGCCAAATTTACCGACCGCGCTGCCGTCGCGCTTCGCGGCGGCCTTCAAAAAGGAGAATTTGTTAGGCGAAACGATCGCCTGGGCCGTGCCGTGTGTGTCGAAAAAGCTCCGCGGAGTGCCGGCCAATTCCTCCGGCCTCCTGATCGCGACCCTGGAGGACCCGGCCAAGCTCATTTTTGTTGCGCGCAAAAGCTGGGGTTTGCGGACGCAGACAATTCATCTCGAGGGCTGCACCGTGTCGCGGGAGCCGAAATTTCTCTCGGAGAACCTGGTCATCGCGCCGGACGGTAAAGGGCCGGCCACCATCTTCATCTTCGAGCGCGGAACGGGCGCGCGGGTGCAGCAGATCGTGGATTCCATGGCGCCGCGGAGCCCAGAGCCTTCAGTGGAGCCAGTTCCGGTGCAGGAAACGACGAATTTAGCCTAACGATTTGGTCGATCGACCTGGCCTGCCGAGACGTGGCTGGCGCGCTTGGTGAGAGCTCTGCTCCACGCGGCCCGCCTACGTTTCAATACGGCGCGGCAGCCCCGAAAGTTTTTCGGGGCTGGAGGTAAGGGGATTCGAACCCCTGACCTTCTCATTGCGAACGAGACGCTCTACCAACTGAGCTATACCCCCGGTTGCCTCTAAAAATGCCTATTGTTGCGGCATCCCACTATGCCCGAATCAAGACCGAGGGCAACGAGTTCAGGGGCGGCTCAGTTCCAGCTCACTTCATCCGAGAGCTCGCTTTCGACCCCGTCATCGGTAAAAGCGGTGACGGCGAAATAGACCGTATTGGTGCCCTTTACACCGATGGTGGCGGATGCAGCCTCCACCGTCGTGATGCGGCTATAATCTCCTGAATCCCTGCCATAATAGACATTGTAACCGGCAACCTCCGGCTGATTATCCCAGAGGAGAGTGATGTAAGTCACCGTCGCATTGCCGTCCGAATCCTCGCCTACGACGACGTCCTCCGCCCGCACGGAGGCGGAGGTTCCCAAGGCAAGACTAAAAACCAAGATTAAACTGTAAAGGTAGTGTTTCATTCCGTTCCCGAGTGCTGCTAATCGCCGTGGTTGATGGTTTCTGCGGCGGGGGCCGATTGTCGAAACGGTCTGGGAACGCGTTGTCTAATGTTTCGTTATCGCTTGTCAAACTACGGCCATCATTTCCGGTTTAGCCTGGCACCAGACGCCGCGAGGTTGCCAAAAACTTGGCGCGACCTGCGAAATATTTTTCACTGGCAGAAGAAAAGGGGTTAACGTTTGTGCGCCGCGACGGTTTATGGATACTCAACTGTTTCTCCGACGTTTATCGCCTGTCGCTCGATCGAAATCAGCTTCCGCTTGAATTTCATCGCAGTTGCGACGGCGATAAGCTACGCCGCGAAGGATGACGTCACCGGGCGGCCGGTCGTGCTCGAGATGGTGACCGCGCCGACGATCGTCGACGACCTTGTCGAGCAGCTGAGCACCGAGGCGTCGGTGGCGCGCGCTCTCCAGCACCCGAACATCCCGGTCCTTTACGACTTCGGCCTGGAGGATGACCAACTCATTTACGCGAGGGAGTTTTTCGAGGGCGCAACGGCCGTGGCCTGGCTGGCCGCGCACGGACCGCTCTCGACCGCGCGCGTGTTGCGAATTGCGCTTCAGGTGGGGACGCAATCCGCGTGACGGCGTTACACGACATCGCGCATCATGCGCTGCACCCGGAGAACATCGTTCTTCTTACTGCGCAAAAGGGAACTGACTCGTGGCCGCAGATCAAGATTCTTCAATGGCTGGGGGTGGCTCCTATTTTCGAGCAAACGGGTGATGCACGGCTCGAATTCGTAGCGCGCTTTGCCAGCCCCGAGCAGTTGCAGACGTGCCGCGTGGACATCGCCTCGGAGGTTTATGCTTTGGGAAGCACGATGCGGTTTTTGCTTACTGGCTCTGCCCCGCCGCTTCTCTCCGGCGATGAACCGTGGCAGGCACACCTACGCCGGGAATCGCTTCGGGGGCTTCCGCGAGAAGTCCGGCATCTGATGGCGCGCATGCGAAGTCCAGCGCCGGAGAAACGTTCTCACGATCCCGTCGCGCTCGCGGCATTGCTGGAGGATTGCCTGGCGCGCTTGGAAGGGCAGCCACCAACGAGAGCTTCCGTTTCCGCTGTCCCGCCGCAGGAGTCAGGCCGCGGAGTAAGGCGGCGACTGGTGTCAGCCGGTGCGATCGCCGCTGTTTTGCTCTTGATCGCTATGCTGGGAGCGGCGGCTCTATCGAGCCGGTTTGGGCTGGCCAGGCCCCTCCGGAACGAGGCGCTTTCTGCCGCGGTCCGCCCACCGGTCGTGCGCGAAAATCAGTCGCCCCCTAAGAAAGCCCCGGAGTTCGTGAAAGCGGCAGCTGAGGTGCCATTGAAGGAGCAGCCTTCGCCAGTTGTCTCGCTTTCGCCGACGACGCCGGAACCGGTACCCCCGGAAGAAGGTCCTCCCTCAATCGCCGCAGCCGAGTCAGGCGCGCAGGCAGCCGTAGAGAGTAATTTCGAGGTCGCGGCGACTTTTTTGCAGAGATTGATTCTCCTGAAGTCATTCCGGCACTTCTCCCACGCCCAGCCGTGCAACCGCCCGAAGGAAGACTAACCCGGCTGAGCCGAAGTCCCGTCGAGCGTTGGTAGCGGACTTTGCCCAATCAGATAACAGGAAATCTTCCTCCAGACCGTCGCCGATGGCTGCGAAGCGTCAGCTAAGGAGGGCGGAGCCGACCCGAGAATTCTGGTGAATTCCAGTCCGGCGGAATTGGTTGGCACAACGCCGAAAGGGCAATGGATCCTGTCTGTTGGTGATAAGGGCCAGAAAATCACCGTATCCCCGCCGCCCTTGTTTGGGGATTAAAGGAGGTCTTATCGAACCCGACCGAACGAGTTGGCCACAATAGCAGGCCAACACTTGCGCCGAATCCGAAGCCCTGTTGCGTCAAGATGCTTAACAGGATCGATTTTATCTCTCCGTGGATGAGCAGACGGTGCCGGATCGATTCTGTTTTGCAAGCTGCACGAGCAGCGACGCAAAAGTTGTCAAGGAGGGTAATGCTGATCCTTCTCCTCGGCCTCCACAGCTATCCCGTTTGCAGCGCTGCGCAGACGCAGGCCGCGGTCGAAATGCCGGCCTCAAAGAGCAAATGCGGAAAAACATCTGGTGATCTCAGAATATCTCGACTATAACGAAGACTCGCAGACAAGGCATTCCTGGCGTTTTATCGACCTTACCCTTCATGGCTGACTCCATCCGAACTCGCGCGAACTGCCATCGATTGCGCGGGCCTACTGATCAACCGAATGTCGCGCCCCCCTTGGGCGTGCAGCCGCGTCGAGGCATTCGCGGCGAGATGCTTTTTCTCTCTTTTCTGCTCCTGGTCTCGTCGCCGTTGACACGTGCGGCGGAACCAGTGGGGGAGATCTCCCCGCAGGAGGGAGCGGTAGCAGAGGACTTCGCGCCTCTGCCAGAGACAGAGGGCGAGGTACAGTCGCTCTTTCCGGTGCTTATTGCGATCGGCACCCACTTCGGGTACGACAGCAATCCACGCACCGGAGGAACCGACCAGGGCGCGTGGTTTTCGAGCCAGGAGCTCACGCTATCCTACAACCGTTTGCGCGGGCCAACGGAGATCGAATCAGTCGCGGGGGTCGAAGCAGCGGAACGATTCGGCGTCAACACCACTGTCAATGCCTTCTTAAATCTTTCAGCCACTCACGCTGTTTCACCCAGGCTCACCCTTGCTGGGACGATCGATTTCGCCTACCGCTCGGAACCAGATTTCACGACAAACCTGGGTCCCGACCAACGGAGGGGGAACTACTACACTTCAACCGATCGCGTCTCCGCAACCTATCAATGGACAGAACGGCTCGCGAGCGTAACCAGCTTCAATTTTCGCCTTCTCCGTTACGAAGACAGTTCCGTCGCATTATTTACGGATCGGGAAGAATACACCTTTGGTGAAGAATTCCGCTTTGATCTCGACAGCCAGACTGTGCTGCTCGCGAATTACCGCTTTCTCCTCGTGAATTATGATACTTTTCCGCGGGATTCCACGACCCATGTCCTTCTGGCCGGAGTTGAAGAAACATTCAGCCCGAGGCTAAAAGCTCAAGTGTTGGCTGGCGCCAGCTTCCGCTCCTTTGAACAGGGCGAGAATTCCATTAATCCAAGCTTTGAGAGTTCAGTGGAGTACGAGTTGCCTCGCAATTCCTCCCTCAGCTGGCTGGTAAACTATTCCGTTGCAGAACCTTCAGTACAGCAGGCCCAGAATCGAACAACCTTCCGGACAGGTCTTCAGTTCAGGTATGGAATCACCCCGAGACTGAGTTCCACGCTCGGAGTTTCTTACCATCACGATGATACGACGGGCGGAACGACGGCCGCTACCGCCGGCCCCGCGTTTACCAGAAATGCCTACGACTTTACATTAACCTCGCGATACCAGTTCAGTCGCCACTGGGACTTCGACGTTAGTTATCAGCGCACGGAGGTTAATTCAGGAGGTCCGGATCAAAGCTATTCACGCAACCGGTATTCAGT
>JALYQE010000200.1 GCA_030855965.1 Verrucomicrobiota bacterium
CCGGCGCCACCAGGCCCAGGAAAAGAAGAGCGAAAAGAGTTCGAGATTTCACAACCGCCAAGCCCGGCCGCGGCGGCCGGGATAGCCGGGGAGAATACCACATTTCCCCGCCTTGTCGTTGCCCGGAGCCGGCCATCGCCCGAGAGGGGCCCCCGGAGGTCGGCGGAAACGAGCGTAAGTGATTGTGTCCCCAAGGGTCAGAGCGGGCAAAGAACCTCCGCAGAGGAACTTCAGGCCCTCATCGCGAACGCGCCGGCCAGCCTTCAAACTTCTTCCATTTTCCTTCATCCCTCAGCCTTTCTTCCCCTCCGCGCATTTCCTCTTTCTATTTTAGCCTTTACACCTTTCACTTTTCCTCCGTCTTCCGGTCTCGCAGTGGATCGCTTGTAAGGGGCGCGACATCTCGATTATGTTATCCAGATGACAGCGGCGCAGATTATCGACGAGATCAAAAGCCCCCCGCCGGAGGAACAGGCAGGAATCGTTCGGTTGGTCTACCAACTCGATGCGGAACGAAAGCTTAGCGGCCACGAGCTCTCAGCCTTGGCCGAGCGTTTCGTGAGCGCGACAGACCCCGTCGAAGCCTCGCGGGTTCGCGAAGAGATTGTCCGCGGTTTTTACGGCACGCAGCGCGATGCCTAAAATCCAACGGCGCAACTTGCCGCCGGCCATCCTCGATCATCTCCTTGATCACGTCCGTTCACGTGAAATCTCACCCCAGCAACGGCGAACTGGCGCAATGGCTCGACGGCGAGCCGGAAGTGCCGCGCGGCCGATGGTTCAAGCGGTTGAGCGGCATGATCGTTTGCGGCGAGGGGGACACTGGTGAAGACTTTTTTGCGTGCTGGTCAAGTCGCCGGCGGCGACGAGTTGCCCTAAATCGGATCCCTGCCGCGCAGTCTGAAGGATCACCCCTCGAAGCAGAGCTTGCCCCTGAAACATAGCCGGAAAAGTAACCGGACATTTGACTCCTTCACTTCCCGCGCCGCCGGGCCTTACCTAGCGCTGCGCGCGGTCCCTCTCGGTCGCTCCCTCGGCTCCTCGATGCCTTTCTTCGATCAGTTCCTCGCCGAGGCCTGAACTGCTCAGTGTTGGATGCCCCCGAAATGGACGACACGGCGGCCTTCCCTCCAAGGCAGGAGCTGCCCGAGGGGCGGGGATTTTCGCCTTGCAATAACACCTCTCTCGGGAATAGTGTGCGCGGTGCTGGGGAACCCAGGCGCATGTCTGCTCCCCGCGATCGTCCAGTTTTTGGGAATATGAAGCCGGCTCTCTTGTCTCTTCCGACCAGCCAGCCGCCACCAAGGAGATCGCACACGGTCAGACCTTTGCCCGTTTCCCGGCCACACGAGGCGGAGTTTCCTCCGGCTGCGCAGACTGCTCTTGAGCTGCTTGAAGCGACCTTTCGAGGTCCGCGCGCCCTGGACCGTGCATCGCATGATGCGCTCCGCCCACAAACTAACTGGTTTAATACCGAGGATCATTATGAAATCTCAATCCCCGGGGAGAAACTCACGGCGCCCGCGTCGTGGGGGTTCCCGACGGCGGTTCGACACGCGCGAGGAACGCGTGGTGTCGAAGGCTCCCGCAAAAAAGAGCGTTTGGCAGAAAATCACGGCCTTCTTCGGAGGCGCCGATAGCCCGAGACCGGCAAAGCCGTCCGCGCCCGCGCGCAACGGTGTGCCCGCGGCCCGCAATGGCGCGGCCGACCGGCCCCCGCGGCCAGTCCGCAAGCCGGAGTCGATCGAGGTGACGACGCCGCGTCTTTACGTGGGCAATTTGTCCTTCGAAGCGACGGAGAGCGATCTCTTCGAGCTCTTCAACGGCGTTGGCCTGGTCCAAAATGCGGAGGTGGTGACCTACAAGCATAACGAACGCTCGAAAGGGTTCGCTTTCGTCCAGATGCAATCGGTCGAAGAAGCCAAACGGGCGGTGGCGGAATTGCACGACAAGGAATTCCTGGGCCGCAAGCTGGTGGTGAGCGGCGCGAAATCTGATAGTCATTCGCGCGACGAATAAGTTGACGTTCTTCGAAACCGGGAGATCGGGT
>JALYQE010000210.1 GCA_030855965.1 Verrucomicrobiota bacterium
CGCGACAGCATCGTGGCCAATCAGGCCATCCAGGAGCTGATGGCTCTGCCCCAGCCGGCTGCCGCGGCGACGCCCCAGCCCGGGCCGAGTGCGGCCCCCATTCCGATGGCTCGCCCGCCGGAAACGCCCGCGCCAATAGCGACGCCGTAACGGCAGTTTTGACGACGTTTCGCTCTGCGAAACTCGGGCAAGGATTCGCCGGCAGAAGATGCGCGGAGCATCTCTCCTCGCCAAGCGAGGCGTCACCCGACGACCAGGGACGAGAAATTAGCGCTTCGAGAACTGGAAGCGTTTGCGCGCGCCCGGTTGCCCGGACTTCTTGCGCTCTTTCATCCGCGGATCGCGCCTGAGAAGACCCTCGGCCTTCAGGGTACCGCGGAGGTTAGCGTCGACTTGGAGCAACGCTCGCGAGATCGCGAGCCGCGCCGCGCCGGCCTGGCCGGTAGAGCCGCCGCCGGTCGTGTTGACCGAGACGTCGTAGGCATTGGCCAGTTTCACCAGCTGCAATGGCTGGAGGACGGTGTTCTGCAGCGGCACGGTCGGGAAATAATCCTCGAAGCTCTTGCCGTTGACGTCGATTTTGCCGCTTCCCGCGGTCATCCGAATGCGCGCGACCGCAGTTTTGCGGCGGCCGGTCGCGATGAATTCCTGTGTCTCAGCCATGAAAGTATCTCGTTATTCCAACACCACTGTCTTGGGCTGCTGGGCGCCGTGCGGGTGCTCTTCGCCGCTGTAAACCTTGAGCTTCCGATAAATCTGCCGGCCCAATTTATTGTGCGGAATCATGCCGCGGACGGCGTGCTCCACCAGCAACTCTGGGTGCCGCTCCCGGCGCGCCTTCACGCTCTCGCTCTTATGGCCGCCGACGAAACCCGAAAAACTCATGTAGGTCTTCTGCTCTTCTTTTTTCCCGGTCACGCGCACCTTGTCGGCATTGATCACGACCACGAAATCACCCGTATCGACGTGCGGTGTAACAATCGCTTTTTCTTTGCCGCGGAGCAGGTTGGCGGCTTTGACGGCGACTTGGCCGAGGACCTGGTCGCGGGCGTCGATGATCCACCATTTGCGGTCGACCTCGTTGGCTTTAGCAGAAAACGTTTTCATGTGAAGGCTTGGGGGAAGGGCGGGGAAAATAGCGGCGCGAGCCGCAGGTGTCAAATGTCGATGGCATCGGGGCTGCTTCAAGGAAAAGGATGCGTTTGTGGGCGATCACTTTCCTTTTCCTCCTGGCGGATTTCCAGGCCTCGTATGCGGGCTCTCCGCGGCCGCCTGCCGGCACCGGTCCCGCCGTCGTGCGCGAGATGAACCTGGCGCGCCAGCACCCGGCGATTTACGCCGGTTACCTGACGGAAATGCGCGGCCAATTTCAGGGAAAAAACCTAGGTTTGCCCGGCCGGACCGTCCTGCGCACGCACGAAGGGGTCGCCGCGGTGGACGACGCGATCCGCTTTTTGCGGCAAACGGGTCCGCTCGCCCCGCTCGCTTTTTCTGAGGGAATGGCCCGGGCCGCCGCCGATCACGTAGCCGAACAGGCCGGCGGCGGATTTGGGCACCGCGGCTCTGGGGGCCGCGACCCGGGCGAGCGATTGAATCGCTATGGAATCTGGAGCGGACGCTGGGGCGAAAATATTTCCTACGGCAAATCGACCTCCCGCGAGATCGTGATCGCGCTCATCATCGATGACGGGCTGCGCGCGCGGAAGCATCGCAAAAATATCTTCAACCCGGCCTTCGGCGTCGCCGGCGCGGCCGTCGGCCCGCATGCGCGCTACCGGACGGTTTGCAGCATCGATTTTGCCGGCGGCTACGTCGAAGGCACGGCGGCATCGCGTTCGCTCCTGGCGCGCAATTAAATTCTCAAGCTCGGGGGAGACCAAGCGGCGATGTTTGTAGCCGGGGTCAGTGACCCCGGTCGCGTGTCCAACCTGCTAGACGGGCCGGGTCGGCGGTCGCGGGGCCACCCGCTCGATCGGCCGGGGTCAGCGACCCCAGCTACAGCGCCGCAGAGAAGCTTTCTCTTCTTTGTTTGCTTCCTCTGCGCTCTCTGCGTCCTCTGCG
>JALYQE010000217.1 GCA_030855965.1 Verrucomicrobiota bacterium
AGGGCGACGAAGTAGATCGCCATGCGCCATTGCTCGGCGCTGGCGGCAAAGGGCGACTGGGAGAGGTCGTGCGCGATCTGGGCGAGATTGCGCTCGCGGAAGATGAGCCAGCCGAAACAGGTGAGGCCAAAGGTGACGACGACCTTGAACAGCCAGGGCAGGCGCCGGACCAGGCCTAACGACTCCAGGAAGCGCTCGATGAGGATGAGCGCGCCCCAGTAGGCGCCCCAGATGACGTAGTTCCACGAAGCGCCGTGCCAGAGGCCGCTGATGGTGAAGGTGGCCATGAGGTTAAAGGAAGCGCGCGCGACGCCGCAGCGGCTCCCGCCTAACGGGATGTAAATGAAATCGCGCAGCCAGGTGGAAAGGGAGATATGCCAGCGCCGCCAGAAATCGGAGGGCGAAGTGGCGAGATAGGGATAATTGAAATTCCGCATGAGATCGATCCCGAGAAGGCGGGCGGTACCGCGGGCGATATCGGTGTAACCGGAGAAGTCGGCGTAGATCTGGACGGTGAAGGCAAAGACACCCGCCCAGATGATCGGGAAGGAGGCGTCCTGCACGCCGAAGATCTTATTCGCAACGACGGCGGCGTTATCGGCGATGACGACTTTCTTAAAGAAACCCCAGAGGATGAGGAAGAGGGCAGCGCGCCAGGCCTCGGCGTCGCATTTCCGCTCGGAGCGATATTGCGGGAGCATATGCGCGGCGCGCTCGATCGGGCCCGCCACTAACTGTGGGAAGAAGGTGACGTAGAGCGCGTAATCGGGCAGGTCGCGGACGGCTTTGATCTTGCCGCGGTAGACATCCACCACATAGCCGATGGATTGGAAGGTGTAGAAGGAGAGCCCGGCGGGAAGCGCGAGCCGGAGGAGGTTGCGCAGCGGGTCCTCGCCGAAGCTGGGGAGAACGGCGTTGATGTTCTCGAGCGCGAAGCCGTAATACTTAAAGGTGGCGAGGAGCGCGATGCTGCCGGCGATGCTGATGATGAGAAAGAGGCGGCGCCGGCGCGGGAAACGTTCCATCCCGATGGCGCAGCTGTAGTCGACGAGGGTGGAAGCCCAGAGCGGGAGGAGAAACCACGGGTGTTCCCAGCCGTAGAAGATGTAGCTCGCGATGATGAGCATGAAATTCTGGCCGCGGCGCGGGAGCGACCAGTAGAGCGCGAGGACGAGCGCGAGAAAGACGAGGTAAATGAGGGAATGAAAGATCATGGCTGGCGCAGGAGCTGGCGCAGTTTCTCGGCGTAGATTTTCGTCGCCTCATCTTTCGCTCCTTTGCGGATGTGATCGTCGCCCGGCTTGGTGTACATGCTCTGGTCGGGCGTGAGGTTGCTCGTTAGGTCAACGAAGAGGCATCCCTGGCTTTCGAGCCATTGGCGGAGGTCGGCGGTGTAACGCTGGATGTCTTCCGGCTGCGGGGTGGTGCCGTCTGGGAGCGGGTAACGTTTCTCGCGCACGAAGCAGAGTTTGAGGCCGGCTTGTTTCGCGGCGTCGACGATGTGGGGGAGGAAGTTGCGATTCGGGTCGGCGGTAAATTCTTCCGGCGCCTCGCCGCTCAACTCGGCGGATTCGTTCATGATCTCTTCGCGCAATTTTACCGGGTCGAAGATCTCGTTCACCCGCCGCCGGAGCGGCCCGATGCTGACTCCGCCGGCCGCGCCTCGAAACGCGAAGCGGCTGATTTTCTCCTGCTGGACGTGGCGCCGGGTATTCAGCGGGTAAAGCCAGTCGATCGCACGGCCGACCGCGCTTTTGTTTTCCTCGTCGCTCTGCAGGACCATGCGGTAAACCGGCTCTTTCTGATGGCGGAGCGACTCGAGGAAACGCCGATAGGTCGGGTTGGTGCGAAAGGCGGCGTCGGTCAGCATGCGCTCGCGGAAAAAGATGCAGACGAGCTGCGGATGGATCTCGGCCGCGACGACGTAATTTTTCAAAAGGAGATACCAGGCGGCGGAAGCGGCTCCGCCATTCCAGAGGAGCTTGACGCTGCGCAGGCCGGTCTCTCGCGCGAAAAGCTCGGCATTGATCGAGCCCCCGAGGACGGAGTCGCCGATCATGACCACTTCGGGCTGCTGTTTGCGCAGCTGGTTGATCGGCTTCGGATCGAAATCGCGCCGGGCCGGGATGAGATGACTAACGAGCGCGGGCAGCAGCACGGCGGCTGCGACAAAGATGGCGAGGCGAGCGCGTCCGCTGCTCACGCCCGTGGCCGCACTTGGTGAAACCATTCGACGAAAAGCGGCAGCCCGACCCGGAGCGGCGTCGTCGGCTGGTAGCCAAGAAGCCGGCGCGCCTTGGAGATATCGGCGCAGGTGAGCGGGACGTCGCCGGGCTGTTCGGGGAGGCGGTTGATCGTCGCTTTTTTGCCAAGGGCCTTCTCGATTCCGGCGATCAAATCCTGCAATTGAATGGTCTCGCTTTCGCCGAGATTAAAGACATCAAAGAGCGGGCCGTCGTAGCCTAACGAGGCCATGACGCCCTGGATGATGTCGTCGATGTAGGTGTAATCGCGTCGGGTCGTTCCGTCGCCGAATTGATCGATCGGCTGGCCGTTCCAAATCCGGCGGGTGAACTGATGAATCGCCAGGTCGGGCCGCTGGCGCGGGCCGTAAACGGTGAAGAAACGCAGGGCGACGATCCGCATTTTGTAGAGATGCGAATAGGTCGAGCAAAGGAATTCCCCCGCGATCTTGGTCGCGGCATACGGGCTGACCGTCTGGGTAAGATGGAGGT
>JALYQE010000224.1 GCA_030855965.1 Verrucomicrobiota bacterium
GACTCCATCGCGGTATTCGAGAGCGAGCTGAGAATAAACAGCGTCCCCGCCGCCTTCGCCGCCCGGGCAGCCGCGGCCTCGCCTTCCGCGCAGGCCAGCTTGTGGAACGCCGTCGGCGCGACCAGGACCGGCATCGAGACGGCCTGGCCGAGCACGGTAGTGGAAAGATCGCGCGCGCCGGTGCCGGTCAGGACCCGGTAGTACAGTTTCAGGCGCGACCAGCTCTCGCTGTTGTCGCGCAGCGTGACCTCGTCCAGCGCGCCACCTTCGTAGTAATCGAAAGCTTTCCGCTCCATCGCCGCGCGGGCCGCGCGCGCGTAGTCGGCGACGTTCAGCAGCGGCTCGTTAGGCGCGGCCCTCGGGCTCATACCCCCGGCATCGCTTTTTTCAACGGCCGCAGGAGCACGAGCAGCACCACGGCCATGAACAGCGCCGCCCCGCTCAGCGTGAGCCAGAAGGTCGAGTGCAGCCAGTCGTCCCAGAGCTCGCCGATCTGCGTCAGCTTGTTGCCGATCGCGGTGGCCAGGAACCAGCCGCCCATCATCACGCCGCGGAAACGAATGGGCGCCACTTTGGAAACGAGCGACAGACCCATCGGCGAAAGCATTAGCTCGCCTAACGTCAATACCCCGTAGGCGCCGAGGAGCCATAAGGGCGAGACCTTGAAGGCGTAGGGATTGTCGCCCGCGACCGTTGCTTCGCCCATCTTCGCGCCGACATAGAGGATAAGGAACGCAAGCCCGGTCAGCATCATTCCGAAAGCCATCTTCGTCGGCGTCGAGGGTTCGAGCCCACGCCGGTCGAGCCAGCCCCAGAACGCCACCAGCGGGAAAGTAAGAAGCATGACCCAGCCCGGATTGATCGCGTTCGAGATGATCCCGGTCACGTTCCAGTCCGTGTTTTCGTTCGCCCAGTAAGTCAGGGTCGAGCCGTTCTGGTGGAAGACCATCCAGAAAACGATCACGATCAGGTAGATCACGATCAACGCGCCGATCCGCTTCCACTCCGGCACCGCGTGCAGCGTTTCGTGGCGGCTGGCATTCGCTTCATCCTGCGAGCTCATGCCCGACGGAGGCGCGTCCACCGCAACCGCGGCGGCATCCGCCACGGCGCGGGCGTCGCCGATCGAGGATTGCTCCGCGTCCTCCACGAAGCGCTTAAATTTCCACATGATGAAAACCGAGATCGCCATCCCGCCGGCAGCGACGGCAAAGGCGGGATGGAACCCGAACCGGCCCTGGACGAACTCCGCCACCACCGGCGCGAGGAACGCGCCGACATTGATCCCCATGTAAAAAATGTTGTAGGCGCGATCCTTCAGGTGGCTGCCTTCGGGATAGAGATTCCCGACCAGGGTCGAGACGTTAGGCTTGAAGAGACCGTTGCCGATGACGAGGCAGGTCAGCGCCACATACACGATCGGGATCGAGCGGAACGAAAGCAGGAGATGCCCTGCCATGAAAAAGAGACCGCCGATCATGACCGCGCGGCGATAACCCAGTTTGCGATCCGCCAGCCAGCCGCCGATGAGCGGGCTGAGATAGACGAACATAAGATAGTTCGCGTAGAGCGTGGTCGCCTTGTCCGACGACCAGCCGAAGCCCTGCCCCGTCTCGTCCCGCAGGTAGAGCGTGAACATCGCCAGCATGGAGTAGAAGCTGAAGCGCTCCCACATCTCGGTCGCGAAGAGGACGTAGAGACCTTTCGGATGCCGGTCGCGCGGGGCGGAGCCGGGCAGATGACTGGCGGTGGTGGCGGTCATTCTTTTTTTTGCGCTCTGGCAACCCGAAGCCGGTCCTGGCGGCGAGGCCTCCACTTTGAACCGCCCCGCCGCCGCTTGCATCCTTTTTTCCCGGCCATCCAGGCAGGGGCCACGCGCGCTGCGACTCGATCGCCCGATCGGAATTCGGGCAAATCGTGCGGCCTAACGAATAAATATCCTAACGGTTCTCCTTCACCTCCTGCGGTGCGACGACCATTTGCTGCAAGCGCTCCGGACTCAGGTAACGAAAAGCGAGCGCGGCCGTCGCGCCCCCGGCGAAGTCAGCCAGGAGATGAATCCACACATTGGCGACCGCGTTCAGGCCCATCGCCGTGATGCCGAGCGCGACCGCGGGGTTGAAGGCGCCGCCGGAATAACTGCCGAAGGCAAAGGCGGCCGCCACGACGGTAAAGCCGATCGCGAGACCGTAGAAGGAATTGTTCGAGTTGGCCTTGGCCGTAGCCACGTTCAGCACGACAAAGGCGAGCGCGAAAGTCCCCAGGAATTCTGCCAAAAAAGGCACCGCCGGGCTGTCGAACTGCATCGGCGTCACCGTCGGATTGCCTTTCATGTAAAGAACGAGATAGGCCGCGAGCAGACCGCCGCCAACCTGTCCGATGATGTAGCCGGGCACATCTGCCAGCGGCAGTTTTCCACGCATCCAGACGGCGAGGGTGACGGCTGGATTGAGATGACCGCCCGAGATGTGGCCGGTGGCAAAGATCATGACCATGAGCATGGCGCCGATGGCGAGTGGCGGGATGACGCCCGCCCCGCCGTCGATCACCGTGCTGCCGACAGTGAGGACGAGGAAAAATGTACCGATGAATTCGCAGATGTATTTGTTCATATGATGAGGTTGAGTTTGGATTGCTGCTGGCCTCATAAAATCAAATCCGGCGGCGGCTAGGCGAGAAAAATGTGGCGCCGGCTCTCGGCCGTGACCGCAACGCGTCCTTCCCGCCGTCGCGAATTCCTGATTCAATCGCCCAACTTGAAAACCAAAGCCGACATCGTCGCGAACTGGCTCCCCCGATACACCGGCACGTCGGCCAAGGAATTCTCGAAATACGTCCTGCTGGTCAATTTCTCCAACTACGTCCAGCTCTTCGCCGACGCCTACGGCGTGCCCGTGCGCGGCCAGGATCGCCCGATGCCGAACGCCACCGCCAACGGCATCACCATCCTCAATTTCGGCATGGGCAGCGCCAGCGCCGCGACCGTCATGGATCTCCTCAGCGCGATCAAGCCCAAGGCCGTCCTCTTTCTCGGCAAATGCGGCGGCCTGAAAAAGAAGAACAAACTCGGCGACCTCATCCTCCCGATCGCCGCCATCCGGGGCGAGGGGACCTCGACCGATTACCTCCCGCCGGAAGTGCCCGCGCTCCCCGCCTTCTCCCTGCAAAAAGCCATCTCCACCACCATCCGCAACCACAAGCAGGATTACTGGACCGGCACCGTTTACACCACCAACCGGCGCGTCTGGGAGCACGACGACGCCTTCAAGAAATACCTCGCCCGCGTCCGCTGCATGGGCATCGACATGGAGACCGCGACCATCTTCATCACCGGCTTCCACAACGAGATCCCGACCGGCGCGCTCCTGCTCGTTTCCGATCAACCGATGGTGCCCGAGGGAGTCAAGACCGCAATCAGCGACGAAGTCGTGACCAACCGCTTTATGGAGCTGCATCTGCGCATCGGGATCGACGCGCTGACCGAGCTGATCAACAAAGGCTTCACCGTAAAACATCTCCGGTTCTGAGGTAGCGTCGGCTGTCCTCAGCCGAAACCTTGGAGGGACGGTCCGCCTGAGGCGGATGCCGTCCAGGTTTCCAAATTGTAGGGCGGGCGCCCCGTCTGCCCGGAAGGAAACCGGGATGGCAAGCGGAGCGCTTGCCCTACAAACACGGCACGGGATCCGCCTCCGGCAGACCGTCCCCCCAGTAATCCCGCACCCATGGACGCAGCCGAAATAGTAATGCTCTACATTCGCCCCCTCCCGGTTTACAGATAAAGACCGGCGCCTCGGCTTCACGCACCCCGGCGCGCCGCGAACGAGAAAAAACAACACCATGGCCAGACCAAATTACTCCGGCGAGAAACGCCGGAA
>JALYQE010000229.1 GCA_030855965.1 Verrucomicrobiota bacterium
GCCGTCGAACTCGAAACTCTTTCCAATCCACGCGACACGGCAACGCGCACCATTTGCGCGCACTTGCCTAACGAGCGCCTCGCTCAGCTCCGAGTTGTCGGCGAAAATGAGCCACGATTTCTCTTCCGGCTTTTCCGTTGCCGGTTCGGTCGCGCTCGAAGTTTTTTCGTTCGCCTTGCGCGCGAGCAAACCGATCTGCCCTTCGCCGCCCGTCGGCCCGATCAGGCCGGGCAGCGACGCCGTTTCACTGAAACCACTCTCGCGCAGGGCTGATTCCCATTGTACGCGATTGAGCAACGGCTGTTCCGGCCGCAGATCGCGATCGGTCAGACGCCACCAGCCACTCGTTAGGCCAAAAACCGTTTCGGTCCAGAGCTGCGGCGTGGCCGTGTCCATGAAAAGCAGGCTGCCACCAGGCGCTAGCAAACCGTGCAGATTGCGCAACGCCTCGCGCACGTCGCGGACCGCGTGGATCACGTTCGTGCCGACGATGAAATCGAAGGAGCCGGCTTCCAGCTCCTGATCTGTGCCCGATTTCTCGAGATCGAAAATCTTGAACTCGACTTCCGGGAAGCTGGCCAGCTTTTGGCCCGCGCCGGAGAAAAACGCGGCCGAGACATCGCTGAAAATGTAGGAATGCAGGCCGCGCTCGAGGAGCGGGAGAACCTGCGAAGCGAGACCGCCGGTTCCGGCGCCGACCTCGAGAATGCGCAAGCCGCGACCTTCCGGCAGGCGCCGCGCCGCGCTGCTGATGGCGGCCGCAATGCCTGCGATCCAGTGACTGGTGAAGAGTCCGTCGCCGTAGAAATGGTCGAGCAACTCTGCGCCGATGCCGGAGAAGAGGACTTGAACGGCGTCTTTCTCGCCCTGCAAAATCGCACCGAGTTCGGAGCAGCTTCCTTCGCAAAGCAGCGCTTCGGGCAGATGACCCGGATGCGCTTCGATGAAGTTGCGCAGGATTTTCCCGGCGGAATCGGCCGCCCTGGTGAAGCGCTCGGTCTGCTGCCAGCCCTTCTTGGTTTCGCGAAGCAAACCGTGCCTAACGAGTCCGGCGGTCAGCCGTTCGAAGGCCGGTCGCATGGGGGTCGCGACGCGCAGCGAGTCGGCATCGAAAGTGGCCTTGGGCGCTACGCCCATCTCGCGCAGTCCTCGCGCCAGTTGGGCCGCGGCTAGATCGTCCATCGCGCAGAGCGCCTGCTCCAACTCGGACTGACCGCGGGTCTCAATCACTCGGTCGATCGCTTCCTGCGCGGTGGCTTGCAGTTGCTCGAGCGGGAGCGGCGGAATGGCGCGCTTCGCCGAGTCGTGAGGCGTGCGTTCCCAGGCAACGTGATAGGTCACGTCACGAGTGCCGCCGGGCGCGGTCGCGCGGCCCGCGCCAGCGAGGCTGATTGCCCGGAAACCATCGACCAGCACGCATGGCTTCCCGGAGTTGTCGTAAATCTCGATGTCGCCCTCGATGAAATCGTCGGCGAAATCCTGCACCTTCGCGCTGACGCGCGTCGCGGCACCGGGCGCGCCAAGGTAAAGGATGCGGCCAAAGCGGACCGGCAATTTCATCCGCGCCTGCCGACCTTCTACGGTCGCCGCACCAGCCGAGAAGACCTGAAGCGCGCCGTCGAAGAGGACAGGATGCAGCGCATATTCGTCGGCGCGTGGCGCGATGGCGTCCGATAACGTAACGCGGCCGGTCGATTTTCCGGAACCTGCGGCCAGCTCGCGGATCGGGCGAAATTCTTCGCCATAGCGCAGGCCGAGATCGCTCATGTGGCTGTAAAAACCGTCTACCTCGACCGTCTTGGTTGCGGGGTTCGGTTCCCATTTCGAAGAGGCGAAAGAGGATTCGGTCCGCTCGCTCCGGAGCGAGCCGAAGACATGAGTCGACCAGGAAACGCTTTGATCGAAACGGCTCTGGATCGTGAAGGTGCGTTCGTTAGGCGAATAGGCGACCTCGAGCTGCACCCCGGACGCGGGATCGGGCAGAATGAGGGGTTTGCGAATCTCGAAATCCTCGACCGCAAACGGCTGGCCTTCGAACAACTGCACGCCGGCCTCGAGCACGAGTTCGACGAACGCGGCCGCCGGGAAAATGACGTGGTTTTCGACCTTGTGGTCTTTCAGGAAAGCCATGTGGCGGGAATCGAGCCGCGTGATCCAGGTCGGCATCGCGCGCGGCAGGCGGACGTCGAGCAGACCGCGTCCGCCGGGGGCGAGACGGCCTTCGCGGGCGTCGCTGGTTTCGTTCCACCAGCGAGATTTTTCCCAGGCGTAAGCAGGGAGAGAGAGAAGATGCCGCGACGGCGTCATGGCGGAAAAATCGATCGGAACACCGGCGCGATGGAGGTCGAGCGCGGCTTCGAGGATCGATTCGAATTCACGTTCGCGGCGGGTGGAAGAAATGATCGGCGCCTTGGTGCCCCGCGCGCTCAGGGATTCCTGCGCGGCGTGAGCCAGCGCGGGATGCGCACTCAGTTCGAGCCAGACATCGACTCCGAATTCCGCCAGCGCATTGACGGCGGAAGAGAAGCGCACTGCCTCGCGGATGCCGCTGCCCCAATAGGCCGCGTCGCATTCTTCACCAGCTTGGCGTTCGCCGGTGACGGTACTGAAAAACGGGACGGTGCCGGCCTGCGGTTTGAGGTCGGCGAGGGCTTTTTCCAGAGCGTCCGCCGCCGGGCGCATGAGAGGGTGATGAAATGGATGATCGACCTTCACAAGACGCGCAAACCCACCCTGCGCCTCGAGCTCGGCGCCCATCGCTTCGAGCGATACGCGCGGACCGGAAAGTGAGATCGAACGCGGGCCGTTGTAAGCAGAAATGGTGACGGTGCGATCGTGTCGCGCGATGAGCGCGAGGGCTCCTTCTTCCGGCAAACCGACCGCGAGCATGGTGCCTTCGCCGCGACCGCATTCCTCCATCAGGCGCGCGCGGAGGGCGATGATGCGAGCGGCTTCTTCGATCGAGAAAATTCCCGCGATGCAAGCAGCAGCGATTTCTCCGACGCTGTGACCGACAACGGCGGCGGGCTCGACTCCCCACGATTTCCAGAGTGCGGCCAGCGCAACCTGCATCGCAAAAATAGCGGGCTGCCCGATCTCGGTGCGCGACATTTGCGAGGCTTCTTCGGTCCGGCCGAGCTCTTCGAGCATCGAGAAGCGCGTCCAAGGGCGAAGCGCGACGTCGCAACGCTCGATCGCCTCGCGAAAGACCGGCTCGTGTTTCAGCAACTCGCGGCCCATGCCCCACCATTGCGGGCCCTGGCCGCTGAAGATGAAACCGATCCGCGGCGCTTCTTCGCGGCGCGCGCTGAAGCTGGAACGGATCTTCGTGCTCTCGCCGTTTTGCGCGAACGCGTCGAGTTCTTCAGTTAGCTCGGCCCAGTCCGAAGCGGTCAGGGTGAGCCGATGCTGATGGTGATTCCGCCGTACGCCTAACGAGTAGGTAAGATCGGGCAGAACGGGCGAGCTGCCGTTGGAATCAGCGTGCTTTTTGACCCACGCGCTCAACTTGGCCGCGGAAGCCTGAAGCGCTTTCTCCGAGCGCGCGGAAAGCATGATCGGCCACGGACGCGCCGCCGGGACCTTGGAACCTCGCACCGGTTGATGTGCGGGCGGTTCCGCCAAAATAACGTGGGCGTTCGCGCCGCCGAAGCCGAACGAATTCACGCCGACCATCCGCTCGCCGGACACTTCCGGGAACGGCTCGAGCACAGTTGGCACGCGCAACTTCAATTTCTCGAAGTCGATGTGCGGACTCGGGGTCTTGAAATGGAGACTGGGCGGGATCTGGCTGTGTTGCAAGATGAGCATACCCTTGAGTAAGCCTGCGATGCCGGCAGCGGTTTCGAGGTGGCCGAGATTGGTTTTGATCGAGCCGATCGGGAGCGGTTTGTCGGCCGGGCGATCGCCGCAGAGCGCGTTAGCCAGCGCGGTCGCTTCGATCGGATCGCCCACGGCGGTGCCGGTGCCGTGCGCTTCGACGAAGCCGATGTCTTCCGGCGCAACACCGGCGTCTTTGCAGGCATCGATGACGAGGCGTGTCTGCGCTTCGGGGCTCGGGAGCGAGATGCCGTTGGTGTGGCCGTCCTGGTTGATCGACGTGCCGATGATGACGCCATGGATCGGGTCGCCATCCTCGATCGCCTTGGACAACCGCTTCAGTAAAACCATCCCGGCACCTTCGCCACGGACGAAACCGCTCGCGCTCTCATCGAACGCGGCGCAACGACCTTCCGGCGAGAGCATGCCCGCCTGGGAAAACCCGATGAAACCGCCCGGCGCGATCATGACCGTAACGCCGCCCGCCAGTGCGGTGTCGCCGCGGCCGGCGCGGATGTGTTCGCAAGCCGCATGCACAGCCGTGAGCGCGGACGAGCAAGCCGTGTCCATCGCCACGCTCGGGCCGCGCAGATTCAGGCAATAAGAAATGCGGTTGGCCGCGATGCTGTGCGCGCTCCCGGTCGGCGTGTGCGGGCCGATCCCGAAATGATCGAACGGGTTGCTCTGGATGCCTTGGTAATCGTTATGCGAAATGCCGACGAAGACGCCAACGTCGGTGCCTTTCTCGAAATCAAGGACCAAACCCGCATCCTCGATCGCTTCCCATGCCGTCTCGAGAAGCAAGCGATGCTGCGGATCGACATAGGGCGCTTCGCGAGGCGAGATGCCGAAAAATTGCGGATCAAATTGATCGATCTCGCCAATGAAACCACCCCGCCGCACGATCGACTTGCCCGCGATCCCCGGCTCGGGGTCGTAATACCGCTCGACATTCCAGCGATCCGGCGGGACGTCGCACACGCCTTCGCGGCCTTCGATGAGAAGTTTCCAGAGCGAATCGCTGGCGTTCACGCCGCCGGGAAAGCGGCAACCGACTCCAATGATTGCAATACGTTCTTTATCCATGGTTATGCGGGTTGCTGGGGAGGGCGGTTTGATCAGTGCTGCGGGCCATCATGTCAAGGCCCAGCCGACAGGGCGGAGGGAATGAGACGGTAACTAACGGCCTGTCATTCACTGAACTAGAACTGCATTCGTTTACCGATCGGTCGACACACGTATCAAGGCGGCGAATTACGCTTTATGAAGGACGCTATGTTGATCAGCCGCACCACTGTAGCCCGGAAACGGGGCTTAGGCGAAAAGCGAGAACCGACGGCGGATATTCCTGCCTTCCCTTAAACACGAGCTCTGCGAAAGTAACGCTTCATGTGCGGAGTCGCTGGAATTATCGATCTTATCGGACAACGCTCCGCGCCGCAAGGCGTGGTGCAGCGGATGTCGCGCGCGCTCACCCATCGCGGCCCGGATGAGGAAGGCTTTCTGGAACGCCCGGGAATTTCGCTCGCTTCGCGCCGGCTAAGCATTGTCGGGCTGGCTGACGGTCAGCAGCCGATGACGAACGAAGACCGCAGCCTGAATGTGGTCTTCAACGGGGAGCTTTTCGATTACGTCGAACGGCGGGAAGAGCTGAAGGAGCGCGGACACGAGTTCGTGACGCATTGCGACACGGAGATCATCCCGCATCTGTGGGAGGAAAATCGCGAAGGGACCTGGGAAAAGCTGCGCGGGCAATTTGCGAT
>JALYQE010000246.1 GCA_030855965.1 Verrucomicrobiota bacterium
GTCGAGTTCGGCTCGATCGATGTCGCGCCGGGCGACAACGACAAGGTCGTCCTCGACGCGCAGCGCAAGATCTCCTTCTCCTCCAAGGAAAAAGAGGTGGTGTACTTCAAGGAAGTCCCGGTCACGATCACGACCGAGGGCGACAAGGTCATCGTCCGCGCCATCCGCAAAAACGAATCGTCAGGCAGACAGATCTGGCACTGGGGCGGACGCCGTCAAACCGAGGGGCGCTATACGATCAAGGTCCCGGCGAGTTTTAGCGTCGATCTCGACACGGCGGGCGGCAGTGTTTCGACCAGCGGCCTGACCGGGAACGTCAAGGCCGACACGAGCGGCGGAGATCTGAATTTCAACCAGATCCGCGGCGACATTCACGGTGATACGAGCGGCGGCGACATCACGGCCACAAATTGTGACGGCGCCACCAACCTCGACACCAGCGGCGGCCGGATCGAAGTGACCGGCGGACGCGGAAACCTCAGCGTCGACACCTCGGGCGGCAACGTCACCGTGCTGAATCGCATCGGTGACACGAAAGTGGAAAGCAGCGGCGGCAAACTCCGGCTTGGCAACATCAGCGGCAAACTGAATGCCGAGACTTCCGGCGGCTCCGTCTCCGCCATCCTGCCCTCACCCGTGGCCGGTGACATTCGCCTCGAAACTTCCGGCGGCAGCATCACCGTGCTCACCCCGCCCAACGCCGGCCTGACGATCGATGCCCAGACCAGTGCCGGCAGCGTGCGGAGCGATCTGCCGATCACGCGGACCAGTTCCGACAGCGATTCACTGACAGGCACGATGAATGGCGGCGGCACCAAGCTCGTCCTGCGCAGCAGCGCCGGCTCGATCGAGATCGTCTCGGCCGAGAAGGAAACTGCCCAGCAATAGACCGGCCTAACGAAGCCACGCCATGTTTTCCGAACTTCGTTATGCCGTCCGGCAGCTGGTCAAGAATCCGGGTTTCGCCGCCGTCGCCATCCTGACCCTCGCGCTCGGGATTGGCGCCTGCACCGCGATTTTCTCGGTCGTGAATGGCGTCCTCCTCCAGCCACTTGATTACCCTCAGCCAGACCGGATCGTCGTGATTCGTGAAACGAACCTGCCGGCGTTTCCAGAATTCGCCGTTTCTCCGCCCAACTATCTCGATTGGGAAAAACAGACGAAGTCCTACGCCTGTCTCGCGGCCTACTCCGGGTCGCAGATCAACCTGACGGGCGAAGGCGAACCGCAGCGGCTAATCGGCGTGAAGGCGACGGCGCATTATTTCGATGTCTATGGGATCCAACCGGTCCTGGGACGCTGGTTTGTTCCGGAAGAAGACGCGCCGGGAAAGAATCACGTCGTCGTTCTGAGCCATCCCTTTTGGCAGCGGGTTTTTGGAGGTGAACGAAAAGTCATCGGGCGCTCGATCCAGCTCAACGGCGAACCGTACACGGTCATCGGCATCGCGCCGCCCGGCTTCGGGCAGGCGAGCAAGGTTGATACCTGGACTCCGATGGGTTTCAAACCAGACGAAACGAGCGGCGACGCGCGGGGCGGGCATTATTTGAATGCGATTGGCCGGCTGCGTCCGGGCGTCACCGTGGCGCAGGCTCGCGCGGAATTGGAAGTGCTCGCCGCTCAGCTCGCCCGGCAATATCCGGATTCGAACAAGGGCTGGGGCGTCGTCATGGCCCCGATGCTCGACTACGCGGTGCGCGATGTGCGCGCCATCCTTTACACGTTGCTCGGCGCCGTCGGCTGCGTGCTCCTTATTGCTTGCGCCAACATCGCGAACCTGCTCCTGGCGCGCGCGACGGCGCGGCATCGCGAGCTGGCCATCCGCACCGCGCTCGGCGCCAGTCGCCTTCGTCTCGTTAGGCAATTATTGACCGAGAGCGTCATCCTCGCACTCGCCGGCGGGGCCGCTGGAATTCTGCTCGCGGGTTGGGGGCTCGATCTGTTGCTCGCGCTCGCGCCTTCCACTCTTCCGCGCACTGGTGACATTCATCTCGACGGCACGGTTCTCGTTTTCGCGCTCGTTCTCAGTGCTCTGACTGGTGTGGTCTTCGGCATTGCGCCGGCCCTTCTCGCCGCCCACACCGACGTCCAGGAAGGCCTGAAACAAGGAGCGCGTGGCTCGACGGACGCACGGGGCCGCTTGCGCGGCGCTTTGGTCGTGATCGAGGTCGCATTTGCGCTGGTCCTCCTCGGCGCGGCGGGATTGCTGGCGCGGAGTTTCATGCAACTCACGGACGTCGATCCAGGCTTCGCGCCCGAGAACGCCACCGCGATGCGTCTCGCTCTTCCGGAGAAAAAATACGAGAAACCGGAACAACAACTGGCCTTTTCGAATGCGGTGCTCGCTCGCCTGCGAGCGCTGCCTGGCGTCGAAGCCGTGGGCTTAACCCATTCGCTCCCTCTCCTCAGCGACTGGGTGCTGGGCTTTAAGATCGCCGGCCGCCCGGAAGTTCCGCCCAGCGATATGCCGAGCACGAATTATTATTCGGTCACGCCCGATTACTTCCGCGCCATGGGCATTCGCCTCGTGCGTGGCCGGGTTTTCAACGAGCACGATGATGCCCGCGCGCCGCGGGTCGCGATCATCAATGAGACACTCGTGCGGCAGTTTTTCCCTAACGAGGACCCGCTCGGTAAACAAATCCTGGTCACGCAGGGTCCCGATGTCTGGCGTCAGATCGTCGGCATTGTCGCCGACATCAAACAATACGGAGTCGACAAAGAGACCACGAGCCAGAGCTACGAGCCTTTCGCGCAGGCGCCTTTCCGCTCCCTCAACTTCGTTCTGCGCACCAAAGGTTCTTCCGCCTCATTGGCCGGCGCACTGCGTCCCGCCGTCTACGCCGTGGACAAGGATCAACCGATCGGCACGATCCAACCGCTTGAGGAAATTCTCGGCGCGACGATCGCGAAACAGCGTTTCGCCATGCTTCTCCTGCTGGTGTTTTCGTCCGTCGCACTCATCATCGCCGCGGTCGGTATTTACGGCGTGATGGCTTACAGCGTCGTGCAACGGACGGGCGAGTTCGGAATCCGGATGGCGCTCGGCGCGCAACGCAGCGACGTCCTGCGCCTGGTTCTTTCCTCAGCCGGCAAGCTGGTTGGTCTCGGACTTCTCCTGGGGCTGGGCGCGACCTTCGTCGCTTCCCGGGTCATGGGCTCGCTCCTTTTCCAGACGAACGCGCACGATCCGCTCACTTTCGGCCTCACCACGCTTCTCCTGGCTAGCGTCGCGCTGGCCGCCTGTTTCTTGCCCGCGCGCCGCGCCACCCGCGTGAATCCAATCGAAGCGCTCCGGGCCGAATGATCGCCTAACGAATAAAATGATCTCCGACCTCCGTTACGCCTTCCGCCAGCTCTGGAAAGAGCCGCGCTTCACCTTTGTCGCGGTCCTGGCCCTCGCCCTCGGCATCGGCGCGAACACCGCCATCTTCAGCGTGGTCAACGCCGTCCTGCTCAAGCCGCTGCCTTATCCCCAGCCTGACGAGCTGGTCGCCTTCGGTTCGATCGATGCCAAGGCCCCGCGCCAGGATGGCTTCGATTCGGTCAGCTACCCGGACTATTTCGATTTCCGTTCTCAGAACAAGAGCTTCGCCCAGCTCGCGCTCTATCAGCAGAATACCCTCGCCCTAACGGGTGACGGACCGGCCCAAAGCCTGCGCAATGTGACGGTCACGGGAAATTTCTTTGACACGTTAGGCGTGCGCCCGCAGCTCGGCCGCACTTTCCGTCTCGAGGAGGAAAAGCCGGGCGGCGGCCCGGGCGGATTCACCGCGGTTCTGGGCCACGCTTTTTGGAAACGGCAGTTCAAGGGCGATCCTGCGGTCATCGGAAAATCCATCATCCTCGTCGGCCTGCCCTACACCGTCATTGGGGTGATGCCGGAAGGCTTCCAGTTCCCGTTCGATTCTGATCCGACTGACGTCTTTACCACGATCGCGCCAGCAGCCACCACGACCGACGGCAAGAAACCGACCACGGAGCAACGCGGCAATCACCAGATGCGCGGCGTCGGGCGCCTGAAGCCGGGCGTGAGTGTGGCGCAAGGCGCCGCCGAATTCTCCACGATCGCGGCTCGCCTCGCATCGCAGTATCCGGAGTCGAACACCGGTTTCAGCGCGGGCGCGGCCTCCTTGCGCGAAGAACTGGTGGGCGATGTCGCGCGCGGGCTTTACGTTTTGTTCGGCGCTGTCGCCTGCGTGCTCTTGATCGCGAGCGCCAATGTCGCCAACCTGCTCCTCGCCCGCGCGACCGTGCGGCAGAAAGAAATAGCCTTGCGCGCCGCGCTCGGTGCGAGCCGCGGCCGGATCATTCGGCAATTACTCATCGAGAGTGTGCTGCTCGCGGCGATCGGCGGCCTCTGCGGAATTCTCCTCGCAGTCTGGGGCACCGATTTTCTCGTCTCCCTCGTCCCGGACAGCATCCCGCGCGCGGCCGAGATTCATCTCGACGGTGTCGTCCTTGCCTTCACTTTTCTAGCGTCGTTAGGCACAGGCATTGTCTTCGGGCTCGCGCCGGCTTTGCAGGCTTCGCGCCTCGATTTGCGCACCACTCTGAATGACAATGCGCGCGGCACCACCGGCGCGGGTCATCATCGCCTGCGCAACGGCCTCGTCGTGGTGGAAGTCGCCCTCGCGCTCCTCCTCCTTACCGGGGCCGGACTTTTACTGCAGAGTTTCGCCCGCCTCAGCCAGGTGAATCCCGGCATCCAACCAGAACGTCTGCTCACCGCCGAGATCGCATTGCCGGACGCGGCCTATCCGACGCCGGAAAAGATCGCGCTCTTTCAAGAACAATTGCTCACGCGCGTAGGCGCGTTTGCCGGCGTCCGTTCCGCAAGCCTGGTGCTCCCTTTGCCGCTGAGCGGGAGCAACATGACCACCTCTTTCGATCTCGAAGAACATCCCAAACCGGATGGCGAACAGGACGTGAGCCCGTTCCGCATCGCCGGTCGCGATTATTTCGGCACGATGGGCATCGCGCTTCAGCGGGGCCGGCTCTTCGACCGGAGCGACGACTTGAAATCCAAGCCGGTCATCATCATCAACGAGCGTTTCGCCGAGCAATATTTTCCCGGCCAAAATCCGCTCGGGAAACGCATCCGAGCCGGCATCTCGCTCACCGATGAAGACGGCCCGATGCGCGAAATCGTTGGCGTCGTCAGCAACGTCAAACATCAATCGCTCCGGACAGACTTCACTCCCGAGATGTACATCCCGGCGACGCAATTTCCGATGGGCTTTTTCTCGCTCGTGCTCCGGACTTCGACCACACAACCGGCCGAGCTGACCTCGGCGCTGCGCGACGCGCTCGCCCAAATCGACCCCGGCGTCCCGCTCACCCGCGTCCGCGTCTTTGAGGAGTATCTGGCGCAATCGCTTGCTCGCCCGCGCTTCAACGCGCTCCTCCTCTCCATCTTCGCCGGGGTAGCTCTGCTCCTGACCGCGATCGGCATCTATGGCGTGATGGCTTATTCCGTCGCGCAACGTCGCCAGGAAATCGGAATCCGCATGGCGCTCGGCGCGCAGAAAAGCGATGTCCTGCGCCTGGTGGTCGGGGGCGGCATGCAGTTGACCGCACTCGGCGTCGTGATCGGCCTGAGCGCCGTGTTTTTCCTGACGAGACTACTCGGCAACCTGCTCTACGGAGTCGGCTCGTTCGACCTTCTTACTCTGTGCGCGGTCGCGCTTCTGCTCAGCGCCATCGCGCTGCTGGCCTGCTGGGTTCCAGCCCGCCGCGCCGCCGGCGT
>JALYQE010000270.1 GCA_030855965.1 Verrucomicrobiota bacterium
TCCTCCGCCCGCGTCATTGACGAAGTAAGCAAACTTCCAGCTCCCGTTTTCGCGGCGGATGCCAGCCCGATAGCCGACGTATTCCGCCGCCGGGTCGGCAAACTGCGGCGGCGCCACCATGTAGCCGGCCTTGGAGACAAAGCGCTCCGAGAGAATTCCGTCGAGCTCGATCCACAAACCATTCTCATCCCAATACTGGAAGACGCCCGCGCCCTGGCGATCCTCCGCCGCACTCGCTCCCATGACGTAGGCAAAATCCGGCGTCATCATCGACGCGACGGTGTTGACGTCATGCGCCTTCACCGCCTTGCGCAGCCGGCCGAGGAAGGCCTGGAAATCCATCTCCGAGCTTTCCTGGGCCGGAGGAGTCTTGGCGGCCTTCTTCGCATCCTTTTTTTTCGGGTCGGTCGTGGGGCAGGCGGTGAGGGCGAAGGCGAGGAGCAGGACGAGGCAGCGGAAAAGTTGCGTGTTTTTCATCGTGAAGAAGTCGATCGACTTCTCTCACATAATCAGAGGCGCGGGGCAACGCCAGCCTCAACTTGCGCAGACATGCGCCTGCCCGCGCCCGAACCGTCTGCGCAGCGGGTGCTTGATGAAGACGAAGTACCAGACGTTAAAGAGATCGCGCCAGCTCGACGGCGGGCTCGTTAGGCGGCGCGGACCCGTGCGCAGCGCGTGCAGGACGGCTTCGACCGTGCCCTCGGGCGGGCGGGGGATGCTGGTGTAATGCCCGCCAAAAGCCTGCAGCCGATGCGCGTCGGAAGTGGCGAGGAGCGGCTTGTTCTGCGCCGCGGCGAGCCGGCGAGCGCGGCGGTTGAGATCGAAGAAACCCTTGTGGAAATGGCAGATCTCGATCGCGTCAAAGCAATCGATTTCCCGCAGCAGGCGCACACCGATCGAGGCCCCGAGATAGAAGAACGGATGCGGCGCGAAGCAAAAAAGTGAATCCCCGCGCCCGGCGCGCAACTGCCGCAGATCGTCGAACGTGCGCAGGTTCTCGATCTCGTTAGGCCGGACATTCAGGAGCACCACATCCGCGCCCTCCAGCCGCATCTCGGCCGCCTGGATGAGGATAATGCCCATCGCCGCGGCATCGGCGAAGACTTCCGCCCGGTCGAAGACCTTATCGTGCAGCGTGATGGCGAGCGCGCCGAAGCCGAGTTCGCGCGCGCGCTCGAGGAGCTGGTGCGCGGAGTAATCGAGATGATCTTTCGGATCGTCGAGGGTGTGAATGTGCAGATCGACCTTGATCCACTCTTCCTGCGTTGGAATTTCCCCGTTCGCTGCCATTGCCGGAGCATAAATGCAGGTTCTGCGCCTCGCGGGCTTTTTCTTGGGAGGCGCCGGGCGCCGGCGCGCGACGACAACTTCTTGCTTTCCTGCGATCCTGAATCAAAATTCTGGGCTCGCGCTCGGGTGGTGAAATGGCAGACACGTACGTTTGAGGGGCGTATGCCGCAAGGCATGGGGGTTCAAGTCCCCCCCCGAGCACTCCTTCTTCCTCCTGCTCCTGCTCCCGCTCTTAAGCCCTCGCTTATCTTTTGGGATTAGGATTAGGAGCAAGAGCAGGATTAGGAGCCCGCCGCCACGACCGGCTTTGCCGCCCGCGACCGGCTGAGCAGCCTCACGACCACGAGAAACCCCAGCAGCGCGAGCGGGAGAAACGTCGGCAGCCAGAGCCGGTCCCTCGCCAGGAACCCGAGCGACATCAGGCCATAGCCCGCGCTGAAAATAATCGCCCACAGCAAGAGATTCGCCTTCGAGATCATCCAGAGAAAACAACTCAGCAACCCGGCCGCGAGTATGATCACCCAGGCGATGGCGCCCGGCGCGGGCCGGATGTAAGCCGCGTTCTGGATCGTCGCGATCGCGGTCGAGAAAACGTTCGGCGGTTGCAGCGGATCGTCCGCCAGCCGGAGGAGCACGATCTGGTCCTTTAGGTTTTCCACATTCACCGAGGGCGGCCGCTTCCTTTCGTGCTCCTGCGCCGCGAGCAGAAGCTCGTTCAAGCTCAGGCGCCGGACACTTTGCCGGGCCAGCGGGTTGACGGTGAGCGTGCCATCGCGATGGATCGGGATTTCCCATCCATTAGGCAAAAAAATCCGCGACCCGAGCTCCACCTTTACCTCCGGCGGCGTGATCCGCAGCCAGAGCAAAATCGCCTGGAGCGGAAACGACGGCACAATCTCGCCCCGGTATTCGAAGAGCATCGGCACCCGGATGCGGCTGCTGCGTTCATCCGGGAGATTGGTGAAGCCCGGGGTCGAGATCAGGCGCACATCGTCGTCCGGCTGCCGGCTCACGCCGGAAAATTCCGCCAGCCTGCCGCGGTCGCCGGTCACATTGGCAAAAGAAAGGACATCGTCCGGCGAAAGATCGTGCGGACCTTTCCCGCCCAGCTCGGTCGCGAGGAGGAGGCGCGGGACCCGCATCGCCTGGTCGATGAAGACCTGCTCCTGCATCTTGTCGCGCTCGCGCCAGATCACGATCGGCTCGAACGCCACCACGGTGGATTGGAAATCGAGCACCGCCTGGAGGAAAAGCGCATACTCGAGCGGCGAGAGCGAGCGGCGCGCGGCCTGGCCCTTGGGCAGCGGCTTGGCTTCTTCCGCCGGCGTCATGCGCTGGAAATCGCTCCGCCCGATTTCCACCAGCGTCACCGGCGCCGGAGGCAGGGCAGCCTCGGTGTGCTCCATGAAAAAGCTGAGGAAAACATCCTCCACCTGCTGCAGGCGCGGCTCGCGCAGGATAAACACGCCGAGGAGGATGACGACCAGGATGAGCCAGGGCGAAGGACGACGCATTGGCGCAGAAAGTAGGGAGCGCACTGCGCAAAAACAAATTCAAATCGCGGCCGAGGCGGCGACGGGGAATGATTCCACGCCGGCTTTCAATGTTTTCCCGCGCCCGGGCGCAAGCGCGGCAAGGCGCGCTCAGCGGTCAGGAAAATATTCCAAGCTTCGCTTTTCAGATTCGCCCTGTTTCCTGTTCCGCAATATCGAATACTCTCCTGACCCCTGTGACCCCCAATCCTGCGCGGCAGCGCATCTTAGAGGGAAAATGGCCTAACGACTGCTTTGCTGTATTCGCGCAGAATTACGCAGACCTCGTGTCCGAATTTGTCCGAAACGATGTTCCACGCCCGCGCCCCGCGCGATAGTCGTGACGAAAGACCAATCTGGTGATCGAGAAACTATTTCGCGTCCGGCGTCGAAGCTTGCCCGAATACGTAACGCCAACCCGCCGGCGTCCGAACATAAGTCTGACTCAACCAAACTTTGTAATCGAATGGACTCTGGTCTCTGATGCCTTTGATCCGCAAGCGCGCGGTCACGACAGCTGTATCGCGCCATATTCGGACCTTTTGGGTGCCTTCCACCTCTTCATGGTTCTCATAGACCGTCCTTTTTTCGCGCGCTTCCTTGATCAAGTCGGCTTTCGTCAAAGAAGTGCCGCGCTCTGTTACCAAAACAAAATCATCAGCCAAAATTTCATCCATGATGGCGACGTCATTGGCCTTAACTGCCTTCTGGTAGACGGTATCGAACGCGGCGACGGTTTGTACGTCCTGGCTTGGCGGAGGCTTCTGTAAAGCCGAGGCTGGCGCCGGGAGCGAGCGCCGCAAATGTGCAGGCGCGGTCGGGTTTGAACCGATTTCGGTGGGCGCATCCGGTTGCCTGGCTTGCTGCTCCGGCGGTGGGGGCGCCGCCTGCTCCGGCGCGGGGTCGGCCGCCATCGGTGCGACGACAGTCGCGTTTTCTTCCCCGGCGGGCGAAGCGCCCTTCTCAGGAGGGGGCGAAGTAGCGGGCGCGGCCGCGAACGGGGCCCGCTCCAGAGTTGGCGCGGCCGTCCGTTCTGGAATTGGCGTAGGAGCTTTTTTCGCGGTCGAAGCTGCTCTCGCTGCCGAAGCTGGCGCGCGCGTCACCTCGGTCCGATGGCTTTGTCGATTTGGTGGTGGCCGGTTGACCAGCCTCTTAACTTTGTCAACTACGTTCGCCAGCAATTTTTCCCCGGCGGAATCGGCGCGGGTGCCCCCTCCGATCAGTTTGCCGCGCACCATTCTGCCTGAATAGCGTTTGGCGACGACCGGGCCGCTTCGGGTATTCGGAATGAGGGAGCCAGTGGAGATTGTTGGTTTCACTTTATACCACGTCAGTGTCCCGGGGCCGGTGGCGAATCCTTTCTTGTCGCGCTTGCCGGACCAGGTCGCATACTGGCCGGGTTCGGTTGAATCAGACCAGACGAGCGTTTTCCCATCTTTGGTGCGCTGGTAAGAGCCAGCGCCGGACGCGACGCTCGCGAAGAGGAGGAGGACGCTACAAACAAGAGACGTTCTGATGTTCATACCGAAGATAATCGCGGAAGCGAAAAATAGTCCAGCCATGTTGACGTGGGTCATTGGGCGCCAATTCAAGCACCGCAGCGTATGTCTTAACCGCCTCTTCGTAACAATCGCAGGTTGTGGTACGCGAATGCGAGCTCAAAAGTACCTGCTGGTTCGGAAATCGCAGGTTAACCTTACTCAAAAGTCGCGTTGCTTTTTTCCGTCGTCGAGTTCAACGCGGCGAGGGCGGCGAGTAATCGGGATCCGACCGCGCGCTGGTCCGCTTTGCGGCGTCACCTTTCCAACCGCCGAGCCCTTCCGCTGTCGCCTGCGTTTCCAGTTCGCGGAGATGCGCGAGGTATTTACGAGACATGCGCCCATCAGGAAGCGGTGTTCGCGTGCCCTAGATGCGCGCCAAGCCGCTCCGAACGAGCAGTCCGCACAGGCCGCGCTCGGGTAGGAGAGGTGGGATCGTAAGCGAACTGTCGGAAAACCTGACATTTTTCGCAATTCGCCGAGTGACAAGCTTATTTAGAACTGTTGAACACCAATGGCTTATGACTTGCTTCTATGATTGGCATAGCCTTTGCTAATCACCGTAACAGCTGGAACAGCAATAGAAATCAGAACAAAATGAAAATATCAAAATTAGTTTGGACGATCTTAGCGGCCGGCTGCCTTTCCACGGGTTTCGTGGGTCAGTCAGCTAATGCCGCCATGATCAATGGTGCGATCACCTTCTCAGGTGGCGCAGTTTATGACACGAGCTCACTCGCCACGGCCACGAGGGTTGATTCCTTCAGCGACGTTGTCGTGACGAGCAGCGACGGGGATTTCGCCAGCTTCACCAGTGTGGGTGACGCAGTGACGATGGCGACCCCTTGGATCTTCACTCCGTCGACAGCCACTCCAGCCCTTTGGAGCGTGGGAGGCTTCACTTATGACCTGAGCGGCGCCACGGTGGTACTGCAAAACGCCGATTTCCTGCTCATCTCGGGCACGGGAACGATTTCGGGTAACGGATTCGACCCGACGGTCGGCACCTGGAGTTTCACCTCGCAATCGCCAAGCGCGAATGGAGTGTTCAGCTTCTCCGGTGGCTCGAGTGCGAATGGAGTGCCTGACGGGGGAACCACGATGGCGCTTCTGGGCATCGCTCTCGTCGGAATCGAGATCGCTCGTCGCAAGCTAGTCCTGGCCTAGCACCGCAGCCGCAGGGAATGCAAAGCCAGCCGGGTGTAATGCCCGGCTGGCTTTTTGCTTTTTCGGATTTGTTCTCGATGGTTTCGACCGAAATAAAAGTGGCGACCCTAACGGGACTCGAACCGCTTTGAAGCATTCGCGTAATTGCGCGAATCCCGCACAATCCTGCGCGGCAGCGCATCTTATAGGCAAAATGGCCTAACGAGTGCTTTGCTGTATTCGCGCAACCTTACGCAGCCTTGGTGTCCGAATTTGTCCGAAAGGGGAACATTCTGGTTGGGACGGGCTCGCTATACGTCCCGGTGTCGCCGCTGGCGGCGTTAAAGCTTCAATAAGGGCAAAACTTCACTCGCCCTCGCCTACCCAACCTGACATTGGTCCGCGCCATGGAGCCGGAAATCCGATATTACCGGGCGAGGGTGACGATGCTCGACCACGACGGATTCATTCATTTCCTGATCCAGGAGGATGACGGACGCTCCTTGGAGCAGG
>JALYQE010000285.1 GCA_030855965.1 Verrucomicrobiota bacterium
ATCAGCTGTTGTTGCGCAGGGGCTCATCACCCGCCCGGCCACTAGAGTAGGTAGCCCAGCAGCAGCAGGAGGGCGGCGAGTGCGACCGCGAAGTAGATGACGCGTTTGCTGCGGCGCCCGGTGGACATCTGCCAGAGGCCATAGCCGAACGCCGTCAGCCCGAAAGCCAGCACTGCTCCGAAGATGGTCAGAATCATTCGCGCCTTAGCCGGCGTGCCTGAAAACCGCGTCAGGGTAGACCCCGGGTTGAGCAGCGCCGGTCCCATCTCGAGCAGCACGTAGCCCATGATCCCGCAGATGATGGCTCCGCAGATCACCAGGCCGAGGCCGAAACGCCGCGACCATCGGCGCGATTGCAGAGTAGTCCCGCACTTCGGGCAGTGTGAACGGAACTTATGCGTCTCGTAGCCGCAGTGGTAACACTTGCTCAGGTCCTCCGGGTTCGTCCCATCGCCTCGGCCGTGAAGGAAGTCCGGCTCCGCCGGCAGGTCGCCCCGGAAATGCGCCACCGCCTGTTGCGCACCGGCCAAGGCGCCTTGTCCCACCGGGAACCGCAACGCCGTATACCGCGGCGGCCGCAAGCCGAACCGGGTCCCGTACGGAGGATGATACAGCAGTAGCTCGATCACTGGCGGCGTCCCATCATGCAGGCGCGCTTCCGTGATTTCCGGAATACTGCGGAGCGGGAGCCGATGAATGCTCTCGTCGATCTGCACCGCCGCCTTGCCAACGATCACCTCCACCCCGTTCGGCTTCGCGGCCTCTGAAGGGCTAAACTCGTTCAAGCGGCCGTTCGCGTGCGAGGACCATTGCGGGTCCGACGCGACAAACCGCTGCCAATCTTCCGGCTCCACCCGCCAGCGCGCGATGATGTCCTCGCCTCGCGCCAGTGCTTGCTTCGCCCGCACATCCTGGTGCCCGAACAAGGCCAGCCAGAAGCCAAACGCCATACCCAGAGCGCCGAAAAATATTAAGGCAAATCGTACCCCTACACTGTGGTCCCCGCCTACCCAGAGCCACGCAAGGGAGAGCGCTCCCAAGCCGAGACCCCAGAGCCCAATCGTTCGCCAGCGAAGTGGATCGCGCATCCCCGCACAATGCTCAGCAGAGAGCCGCCACTCAAGCGCGGCGCTTATCTTACCCCGCTTAATCAGCCCGCGCACTCGGGGCGACAGGTTGAGAAAAACGGCGACGAATTCGCGCGCGTAAATCTCGGTGGCGCGGCTTGCGTCTCGTCGGATTCACGAACACGGATGTGCCCTTCCGAGATCCGCTTACCCTCGTTCGATCCGCGCCGCAAATTCGCCGGATACTTCCAACTGATCTTCGAGATAATTCTCGATCCATTCCCGGAGCCGTTCTACCTCGGGACGTGGGAGAGCTTGAATCGCTTGTTCGATCTCTTGAACGTCGCTGCTTATGATTGCGACTATCGCGAGACAAGACCCAAATTCATTGCGGCAAGAACGAAAAAGGGGATGACCGATGAAACCTAAACCCAGCTTGATCGTGCACCTGATCGACGGCACCTACGAGCTGTTTCGTCACTTCTACGGGCTGCGCCGGTTCAACAAAGGGGCGGATCGCCCTTACGGGGCCGTGGTCGGGGTTCTCCAGACTCTGCTCGCCATGATCGAGAGCGGGGATACCTATCTCGGCGTCGCCACCGACCACGTGATCGAGTCGTTTCGCAATCGGCTTTGGGCGGACTACAAGACCGGCGCCGGGATTGAGCCCGCGCTGCGCGCGCAGTTTCATCCGCTCGAGGAGGCGCTCGCGGCGATGGGCGTGGTTGTCTGGCCGATGATCGAGCTCGAAGCCGATGATGCGCTCGCTTCGGCCGCGCATCTCGCGGCGAAGGACAGGAAGGTCGAGAAAGTCGCCATCTGGACACCCGATAAAGATCTGGCGCAATGCGTGCGCGGGACGCGCGTGGTGCAGTGCGACGCCCGGCGCAAGACGATTCGGGATGCGGCTGGGATACGGGAGAAGTTCGGGGTCGATCCGCCGCTCATTTCGGATTTGCTCGCGCTGGTGGGCGACGCGGCCGACGGCTATCCCGGCATCCCTGGGATCGGCGCGAAAACCGCGGCCCAGCTTTTGAACCGGCACGGTACGATCGAGGACTTTCCGGCGGACGTTCTCGGCAGGCGGCGCGATCTCGCATTGCTCTTCAAGGATCTCGCGACGTTGCGCACCGATGCGCCGCTCTTCAAGAAGGTCGAGACGTTGCGCTGGCGTGGTGCGACGCCGGCCTTCGCCGCCTGGGCGAAGCGGATGGAAGCGCCACAGTTACTGGAGCGGTGCGAACTCCGAATGGGTTCGCGAGCGAGACGGCGGCGGGCCTATGATGGTCCGCCACACACGTCGCTAACGCCGGCGCAGGACCATGACGAAGAATAGCACTCCGCCCGCGAGCAAGGCGAGCCCGAGCATGATCGGCCCGGCGGTGCTCGTGGCCGGCGCGGAGAGTTGGGCGCCGTCGAGCGCGGCGGAGGTGGCGGCCGGCATGAAACCGGTGGCCATGAGCCAAAGACCGAGAAGGATGAAAACCGTGGCCACAAGCGCGAGGAATAGCCGCATGACGCGAGAATACCCGGACGCAGGCGCGGCGACGAACGCTTTGTCGTGTGCCGGCCGCCGGGAAGGAGGAAACTTCGCCCGGCTCTGCCGCCCTGGTGACGGCTGGGCGGATCGGACGAAAGCGCTACCAGCAGCTGGGGTCGAGATCAGGACCTCTTCGCCGGAGGCGGACGAGGCTTTTTTCGGAATTGTTGACCATGGGTTTCGCGGATCACGGATGTGAAATTTACCTTCACCGTAGGGGAGGCACGTCGCGCCCGCGCCTGGTTCCGGTTAGACAAGCGCGCTGATGGCCTGCTGATAGACGCCGGCAATCTCGTCAGCGCCAGCTACGCTGACCGCGAGATCGCGCAGAAGACCGTCTTTGAGCCCGTAGATCCAGCCGTGGATCGCGAGCTCCTGGCCGCGCTCCCAGGCGTCGAGCGCGATCGTGGTCTGGCAGACGTTGACCACCTGCTCGATCACATTGAGCTCGCAAAGCCGATTGGCCGCCTCGGAGTCGCTCCCGGTCTGCGCGACGAGATTCTCGTGTTTATTCCGCACATCCTGGACGTGGCGGAGCCAGTTGTCGCTCAAGCCGAGCCGCTGCCGGCGCAACGCCGCCCCCACCCCACTGCAACCGTAATGGCCGCAAACGATGATGTGTTTCACCTTCAGCAAGTCGACCGCGAATTGCATGACCGAGAGACAATTCAGATCGGTGTGGACCACAATGTTGGCGACATTGCGGTGAACAAAAAGTTCGCCCGGCGAGAGATCGACGATCTCGTTGGCCGGAACGCGGCTGTCGGCGCAACCGATCCAGAGATATTGCGGCGATTGCTGGCGTGAAAGGCGAAGGAAGAAGTCGGGTTCCTGGCGACTGATGCGTTCCGCCCAGGCTTTATTTTTTTCGAAGAGATGGTCGAGCGTCGGCATGAAATAGAGCGCGGTGTGTCGGAACTACTTTGAACGGAGACGGCGCACAAAGCGAGTGCGATGAAGCGGATGAAACTGGTTGCGCTGGTAAAGCGGGACGAAGCGTTCGTGGTCGGAATCGAGCTCGAGATCGAGCGCTCCCCAGCCCCGTGCGGTCGCACCCGCAATCGTGGCCTCGAGCAGGGCGGAGCCAACCCCGCGGTTCCGCCACGCCGGGACGACGTAAAGTTCGTCGAGCCATCCCATCCAGCCGCCATGCTCGAGGCTGAGGATGCGCGCGGCATAGGCGGCGCCGATCGGGTTTTGCCCGGCCACCGCCAGGAGAACAAAACCGTTCGCCGGCTCGGCCAGCAAGGTCGTTAGGGGAGAGACAAGCTCCGCCTGCGAACGCTGGACGTCGTGCTCCGCCAGTTGCATTGCAAACAGTGCCGCGGCCGAGGTGATCTCTTCGGCCGCGAGCGGTCTGATCTGAAAATCACTCACGATCGCTTAGCCGGCAACGGCAACGTCCAAACCCAGATCACTCCATCTTCGGGGTGATTGACGGCGCCGCGGAATTTGAAACCGCACTTTTCTAGAACCGCGGTGGAGGCATTATTCCCCGGCAGAGTGTGAGCGCGCAGCGTTCGCACCTCGCCGCTGGCCGCGGCGTACTGGATGAGCAACCGCGCGCCGGCGGTGGCATAGCCGCGACCCGTGCAGGCGGGGGCGATGGCGTATGAAATCTCCGCCTCACCCGCCTCATCCGGCGGACCATTGAAACTGGCGAGGCCAATCAAGCGGTTCTCCGCCACGTGCAGAAGACCGAAGCCGTCCTGCCAGGGATCGGCCGCTGTCGCATCGCGCAACCGCGCGGGAAAACTTTCCGCGACCTCCGGGCCGCCGAGAAATTCACTCAGGCCCGGCGCGACCGCGATGCCGAATTGCGTTTCGTAAAGCGCGGGATCGTCCCGCAAAGCCAGCAGATGCTCGTGCGAATGGGGCAACAGCCTAACGTTGGCGGCTGGCATCATTTTTGCGGCGCTTGAGCAGATACTCCAGGAGCGTCTGGTTGTAATCGTAGGCGTAAGCGCGGGCGCGCAGGCCGAAGCTGAAATTTTGCGAGCGGGTGCTGAAAATCCGGAAGCGTTGCTTGATCACTTTGACCCCGTAGATCTCCTTTAGGCGCGGGTAACGCTCGATGCCGGGTGTGGTGCGCCGTCGATCGGTCGCGACAAAGCGATAATCGCGCTGCTTGATGGCGCGCAGGGCATCCTCTCGCGGATGGGCAAACTCCGGATAAAGCAGATCGATCCCGGCAAACGAATCCTGGGCGTGAACCGGCCTAACGAGCGTCATGCCGATGAAGAAAAAGGTGCACGCGACCAAATATCGATTCATCGGCGCGGGCAACATACGATCTCGCCATCGTCCCGGCCAGCGTAACCATCTTTGCGGGAGACGGAATCGCGCCGGCGCCGCATGCGAGGCGGGAAAAATTGGAGGGACGACCGAAGCCTGTCCGCCGCGGCGGGTGTCGTCTGCCCTTGCAGCATGGACGGGACGGCGCCCGTCCCTCCAGAGAGGGCACCGGGGATGCCGGCAAAAAAGAGAAGAGGCGCGCCAGCTTGCACGGCGCGCCTCTTGCGAGTTCCAGCGTTGAGTCCTGCGGCTACTTCTCGTAGCGCTTGGAAACTTCGGCCCAGTTGACCGTGTTCCACCACGCCTTGAGATAGTCGGGCCGGCGATTTTGATAATTCAGATAGTAGGCGTGTTCCCAGACGTCGACCCCGAGGACCGGTGTTCCTTCGCAGCCGGCGACCGCTTGTCCCATCAACGGGTTGTCCTGGTTTGCGGTCGAGACGATCTCGAGTTTGCCACTCTTGTTTTTGATCAGCCAAGCCCAGCCGCTGCCGAAACGTTTCACGCCGGCGTCGGCCAGCTTTTCCTTGAAGGCGTCGAGGCTGCCGAAGGTTGCCTTGATGTCGTCGGCCAGTTTGCCGGTCGGCTCGCCGCCGCCGTTGGGGCCCATGATCTGCCAGAAAAAGGTGTGATTGGCGTGACCGCCGCCGTTGTTCCGCACCGCAGTGCGAATGTCTTCCGGAACGGCGCTGAGATTGCCGATCAGATCTTCGATCGATTTGCCTTCGAGGTCGGGCTTGCCTTCGATCGCCTTGTTCACGTTGGTGATGTAAGCCTGGTGATGCTTGTCGTGGTGAATCTCCATCGTCTTCGCATCGATGTGCGGTTCGAGGGCGTCGTTCGAGTAAGGTAGTTTGGGTAGTTCGTATGCCATAAGGCCGAAATGTCGGGCGACTTTGCGTGCTTGGGTAGCCTTTTTTTCCCGGGCCGGGCCGGGGCGCTGACTTGCGCAAGCCGGGCGCAGAGGTTAGGTCCAGCGAGTTTCACCATGGAAAAATTCTCCGTTCGCCAGCTGGCAAATCTCTTTCTCACGCTGGCCCTTGTCGGCGGCGCCTTGAGCGGCTGTCAGAAGAAATCCGAGACCGCCGCCCCGGCCACGCCCACGCCTTCGGTCGCGGCGGGCACGTCTCTTCCGCAGCCGGCGCCGGCCATTACCGGGCCAGTCACGCCCGCGCTCGTGCAGGAGGGACCGAATTCCATCACGCATTATCTTCATTTCCCGAAAGACGCCGCCGCCTCGAAGCTCGACGGCGCGGTCCAGTTCTACTGCGACATCACAGAGGAAGGGATGGTCGAGACGACCCACGCGCTGGTCGCAAACAACGATGTCTTCAAAGGCGCCGTCATGGAGGCCCTCGATTGGGGCCGCTTCACCCCGGCGACGGTGAATGGCAAGCCGGTGCGGGTTTATCTCGGCGGCACCGTCCTGTTCATTCATCAGGGCGGGAAACCGGTTATCGTGGTCTCGCTCGCGACCCACGATCGCGACCGGGTCGGCAAGCTGGCGAATTACATTCAGCCGCAGTTGGTCGGCGGTTTGCGCCGCGCGTTGCAGGCGGAAATCAGCACGCTCACCCAGGGCATTGTGGTCTCGGGCCAGGCGGAGGCGGTGGTGAGCGTGGATGCCAAGGGCGCTGTCACCGGCACCTCGGGCCTTTCGGAGAACCCGAAGGGCAGCGGCCTCGGAATTTTACTCGATAGCGCGGTCAGGAAAACGCAGTTCTTGCCCGCCTACGAGAACGGCACGCCGACCGCCGGCGGGATCAACGTGGTCGGAAATTTCGCGCGGTTTTAAGCGTTTTAGCTCGCGTAAGCCGGACAGCTTATTCCGTCTGGCCATCGTCATCGGCCATCTTCTTGAAATGAAGCTGGCCGACGCGGCGTCCGTCGGTCTGGGAGACGGTCACGATGTAATCCTCGATCGGCACCTGCTCGCCCTGCTTCGGCAAATGGCCTAACAAGTGGGTGACATACCCCCCGACCGTGCTGACGTCCGAGTTCTCCAGCTCGATATCCGCCAGATCGCGCAGCTCGTAGAGCCCGAGCCCGCCATCGACCATGAACTCTTGGTCGCTAATCTTGCGAAACTCCGCCTTCTCCGTGTCAAACTCGTCCTGAATGTCGCCCACCAGTTCCTCGAGGATGTTTTCCATCGTCACCATCCCGACCGTGCCGCCGTATTCGTCGACGACGATCGCGAGATGCGCGTGTTTCCCGAGAAAAAGATTGAGCAGCTTCTCGAGCGACATCATTTCCGGCACCGGGATGAGCTCGCGCCGGATCTTCATCAGGTCGGGTGCCGGGGCGCGCATCATCGGCACCAGCTCCTTGATGTGAATGAGACCGACGGTGTGATCGAGGTGGCCGCGGCAGAGCGGGAAACGGGTGTGACGCGACTCGAGCGCCTTCTGCACGTTCTCGTCGAAGCTCTGCTCGATATCGAGATACACCACCTCGCCGCGCGGGGTCATGATATCGCGCACCACCCGGCGGCGCATGTCGAGCGCGTTGACCAGGATGTCGCGTCCGAGGGAAGAGACCTCATCGGATTTTTCGCTCTCGTCCAGAATAAGCCGCAGCTCTTCCTCGCTGTGCGCGATCTCGCCTTCCTTCACCGGTGCGGTGCGCAGGATGTGTTTCAAGACCCAGTTGGAGGAGGCGTTGAGAAACCAGATCGCCGGTTTGAAGATGAGGTAAAACATCCGCAGCGGCGCGCTGATGATGAGCGTCGTCGGGAGCGCTTTGCGGATGGCGAGAATCTTCGGCGCCTGTTCGCCGAGGACGATGTGGAGAAAAGTGATGACCGAGAAAGCGATGAGGAACGAAATCGTGGTGATAATCGTCGTCGAGGTGATGCCAAGGAGCGCGAATACCGGCTGCAGCATTTGCGCGAGAAACGGTTCGCCGAGCCAGCCGAGCCCGAGGCTGGCGAGCGTGATCCCGAGCTGGCAGGCCGAGAGGTAGGCATCGAGATCGCCGGCCACGGTCTGCGCCTTGGCCGCGCGGGTGTTTCCCTCATCGGCCAACGCCTCGAGCTGGCTCAGCCGGACCTTGACCAGGGCAAACTCGGCCGCGACAAAAAAGCCATTAAGGAAAACGAGGGCGCCGATCGCCGCCAGCTTGGCGATGAGGAGCGCGGGAGAATCCCAATGCTGAGCGACGCCCTCGGCGAGAATCGCAAGGGCCGGAAATGGAAGTAAGAAATTCATGGAGCGGATGCTGAGGAAGCACCCGAGAGCCGCCGGGGCGAACCTACCAGCTGGACTTCGTCACACCGGGAATGAGGCCGGCAGAAGCGAGCTCGCGAAATGTCAGGCGGGAAATTTTGAAACGGCGAATAAAGGCGCGCCGGCGGCCGCTCACCATGCAGCGGTTGACGACGCGGGTGGGGCTGGCGTCGCGCGGGAGCTGGGAGAGGCCGATGTAATCCTTTTTCGCCTTCAATTCAGCGCGGAGCGCGGCATATTTCGCCACCGTCTTGCGCTTGCGATCGTTGCGATTGAGCCAGGAAGTTTTCGCCATAAGGAACGCGGAAGCTAGCGGGGAATGCCGTCCGCGCAACCGATTTTCTCGTCTACTATCGCTCCCGCCAGCTCGTCAGTTAGCGATTCTAGGGCC
>JALYQE010000286.1 GCA_030855965.1 Verrucomicrobiota bacterium
CGCGAATATGTCACCTCGACATCGGTCAGCCCGACGCGCTGCTTGACCACGGCGGCCTGACTCGCGTCCGGAAACTCAACTTCCTTTTCCGCGCCGGAAAGAATCGGTGCGAGAGCGAGGGATGATGCGAACGCAATGACGGCGCTGGCGCGAAGGCGGGATGGAAAGCGTAAAGTCATAATAGAGATGGATGTTAAATGGCCGTTGGAGACGAGAAATTGGCGGAATGCCAACTTCCCTTAAAGGATACGGAGACGGCGAGTGAGTCAAATCACTCGCATTCACCCTGCATCCCGAGCCGCGCAGACAGCGAGAGATGATAAGTTGGCGGCGCAGATTCTAGCGGCGGTTTGTCACCGCCGTGCGGAGAGCGCCGAGCATCGGCGGTTGCAAACCGCCGCTACGCCTTGATCAACTGATAGAGTTCCGGCGAAGGCAACCGGAGCAAGGTCACATCGACGATCGTGGTGCGATGCGGTTGGATCCAATGCTTGACCTGCTTGCCGGAGAGCGGAATGCGCAAGGGCAAATAGGAGACGAGCGGATTCTGCGTCGGCGCGGCCGGCTCGATCGCGGTGATTTCGAGCTCGAAGTCGCTCACGTTCCCGAGCTGATCGACCCAGCCCTTGGCCCGGCGATCGAATTTCTCCGTCCGAATATAAAACGTGATCACGTTGGGCGAGACACCGCTCACGCTGGAGTGCTCGATGATCGACTGGACCGGGATCGTGCCTTTCTCGCCCTGCTCGGAGACGAAAAATATATCCGAGCTAGCGACCGGAATCGGCAAGCCATCCTGGTCGCGCAAGCGGAAGATGACCTGCGCGTGCGGGTCATATTGATTGCGCGGGTCGTTGAGGAAATTGAAGAGGCCCGGGTTTTGCATCGTCTGGGCCGCGGCATAGGTGGCGGCGGTTTCGCGATCGAAGGCGGCGGCCTGGCGCTGGTAGGCCGCGGCCGTGCGCTCCGGGGTCTCGAGCGCGAGCTTGAGCATGCGCTCGACCTGCTCGCGCGGAATGCTGCCCGCCACGATCCCCATCTTGTCGCCAGAGTGCGCGCAGCGGTAGGGAATGCCGGCCGGCACGATCGGCCGGTCTTTCCCCGCGAGCGATTGCGCGCTGGCCGAATAGTACTGCGGAAAAGTCGCTTTCGCCGCCGCCGCCTGGACCGCAGCCCGAATCTCCGGCCAGGGCAGGAGCGCCGCCGAGTCGTTAGGCTCGATTTTAAAATGATTGAAATTCAGATTGGCAGAGGCAACCCGGACGACGCCGTCGGAGCCGTCTTCGTGCGCAAAACGAACCGGGAAAGTGAACCAGCTGGGATCGGCCTGGCTCCCGATGATGATAAATTCCTGAACCTGAAAATCCTCCAGCATGCGCCGCCCGGCCTGGGCAAAAGAGAGATGGAGATCGATCGTGGGCGAGGAACCGATCTCGAGCGCCTGCAGCACTTTCACGCCGCGCTGCGAACCGCGCTCGAAAACGAAGCGGCCCCAGCGCGCGACCTGCCCCTGCCCGATGCTGGCCCAGCCGCTCCCGAGATTCGCGCCCGCGAGATAAACCAGATTCCGAATCGGCGACGGCCGCGGGCTGAAGAGCCGGATCCAGGTCCGGATCACAAGCGCGCCGGTGCTGTGGATGACGACATGGAAACCGTCCTTGAGCAGCCCAGGATGCTGTTCGAGCAGCGCCCGGTGAAAGGCGCGGGCGATATCCGCGATCGAGACGGAATCGTTGAGCGAGATGTAGCGCGAGAGATCAATCTCGACCACGTCGTAACTCTCGCGCAGGCGCCGGGGCAGGTCGCCGTAGATGTTGGCGATCGAGACCGGGTCGGCCGTCGGGCTTTCCGAACTGTAACCGTGAATCAGGACAATCGGTTTCATGGGAGCCTGGTCGCTGCAGAATAGCGATCCAGGACGGCAGAGAGCAAGCCCGAAGAAAACGGCCCTCGGCTGCAGGCCGGGGCCAATCGCTTCACTCGGTCACGACCCCGAAGGAATTTCCATTTTTGAGATAGAGATCGAGGAGGATCGCTTCAGGCCGCAATTCCTTGAATTGTGCGAGCGCATCGACGACCGAATCGGCTTCGCCGCGAATTTCCACCGATCCGGCTTCCTCAATCAGGCTGCGGATGCGATCGCGCACAGGCAACGAATCTTCGATCAGGAGAACACCAAGCGCGCCTTTTTTCAGCGAAGCTCGCTTGATCTCTCCCTTGGTCCCGCCGGTCCCGCCAGCATCTCATCCGCCACGCTCGCTTTCGTCAGGTAGGCCTCGGTCGGACAAGACGATTTCATCGGTCTCTTTTTTGCGGCGGGCACCGGGCGAACAGGCGGCGTGCATTGCAACCGGGGAAGTTGTAGAACAACTCACGCTATGAAATGGATCACTCGCAGTGGCGTGAAAGTCGACCGGGTGGCATGCCCGTGGCTCATCCAGAATTTCGTCGACCCGAAAGCCGAGTTTGTCTTTCTGCCCCACGATACCGACTGGGCCAGCCTGCCGGAGGGAACGGTCTACGATGTGCCCGGCTGCGAGCTCGGTCATCACGGCGAAGACGTCTCCTTTGATTCCATTCTCAAGAAATACCAGCTGACGGATTCGGCCCTCCGCCTCCTCGCCGAGATCGTACGGGCGGCCGATTCGCATCCGAAAAATCCCCACCCTGCCGGCGAAGGTTTGCGCTGGATCGCGCACGGTTTCAGCGCCCTTGGGTTAAGCGATCACGAGATCCTGGCGAGCGAGTTCGCGGTTTACGATGCGCTTTACGCCGAATGCAAAAGCCGTGTCGCCTGAGCCATTTGCCCTAACGAACGCCGATCTCTGCCGATGACCAACCGTCGCTCGCTTGCGGAATTTTTTGGCCTTCGGCGCAACCTCGTCATTCTTCTCATCGCCATCTTCGCCATCGGCTTGGGCGAGGAATTATGGATCCGTTTCCTCCCGAAATATCTCCAGGCGCTGGGGGCGACGGTGTTCATCATCGGGACTTTCGACGCCCTCCGCACGTTCCTCGGGGCGATCTATGCCTACCCCGGGGGGGTGGTGGTCGATCGCTGGGGATTCCGCCGCGCTTTCATCGTCTTCAACGTCCTCTCCATCGCCGGGTACGCCCTCGTCCTCCTCGTCCCGCACTGGGGCGCGGTCATCTGCGGGATGTTTCTTTTCCTGTCGTGGACCTGCTTTTCTTTGCCCGCGACTTTTTCGCTCATCGCCGAGACGCTCGACGCCAATCGCCACTCCATGGGGATCGGGATGCAGGCCGTCATCAAGCGCCTCCCGATCATGATCGCGCCTTTCCTCGGCGGCGTCCTGATCGATCGCTTCGGCATGATCACCGGCGTGCGCATCGGACTGGCCGTCTCGATTATCTTTTCTCTCGCCACCATCGGCGTGCAACGGCAGCTGCGCACGATCCCGCCGGCGGCGGTGGCGAAAACGGAACGCTGGGGATTCTGGCGAAGCCTAACGAACTTCGACGCCCCTCTCCGCCGCCTCCTCCTGAGCGATATCCTGATCCGTTTCTGCGAGCGAATCCCGTTCGCCTGGGTTGTGATTTACGTCATGGATTATGTCGGAACGGATGCCAAAGGCGTCGGCCTGCTGACCACGGTCGAGATGATCTTCGCCACCTTGT